>CANNUR010000192.1 GCA_947523045.1 uncultured Prosthecobacter sp. | reverse complement strand
CCGCGACCGCTTCCGCGACCGTCCCGGCGCCAGCCTGCGCGAGCTGCTGCGACCCGCGGCCGTGGCGTCGCCCTCCCTGCAAATGCGCGAACCGAAGGAATGAACGCCGACCCTTGGAACCGTCTCGACCTGCCCCTGCTCCTGCAGGCGCTGCGTGACGCCCTGACGCCGGCACCGCTGGCCGCGCTGGCGGCCTGCCTCGGCTTTGCCCTGCTCGCCCTGGCGCTGGCCCACAGCACGGCCCACGCCCTGCGGGGCCGACCGACACCGGGTCGCTGGACACGGCTCAGCCGCGGGCTCGCAGGCCTCGTGGCCGCGCTGCCGCCCGCCGCTCCCGCCCTGGCCTTGGCCGGTTGGGCGGGCGCGCGCGGCTGGCCAGTGCCGAGCCTGATGCCGACCGAACGCGGTGAGGCCATGGCCGATGTCCTGTGGTTCTGGCTGCCCCCCCTGCTGCTGCTCGCCACGCTGCTCACCGCCGGCCTGCTGGCGTCGCCGACCCGGCGCCGAAGCGGCGTGCAGGCGGTCGCCGCGGCCTGGCTGCTGAACGATGCCCTCGTGCTGTTTCCCGACCTGGCCACCCCGGCACGCGCGATCCACGCCGACCACCCGGTGTTCTTCGCCCAGGCCCTCGTGGAATTGGCCCTGCTGATTGCCGTCGTTTGGGCCGTCGCGGCCTTGCGACCGAGGCCTGCGCCGTCCCAGCCCAGCGCTGCCCGCCGCGTGTTCGAAGGCGCCCTCGTGCTCGGCCACAGCCCCTGGGCTGCCTGGCGCCGGCATCGCCTGCCCGAGCAAACACGCCAGGGTCTGGCAGGCCTGGCCCGCCTGCTCGCCTGGGGGGCGCTTGCCGTCGGCAGCACCGCCCTGCTGGCACCGCTGCCCGGCCTGACCGGTCTGCAGCGCGCCGGTGCCGGCTTCCTGGAAAACCCCGCCGGGGTGCTGACCGCCACGTGGCCGGTCCTGCTTTGCGTCTTGTCACTGCGCCTCGCCGCAGGCATGCTGCAGCGGTCGCCCCGATCCGCCCTGCCCCCCGCCAAGCCATGACCCCCCTGCTCCGCATCCGCGACCTGCACATCGCCTTCAGCCGCCACGGCGCGGAACCGGTCGAGGCGGTGCGCGGCATCGATCTCGATCTCGCCGAAGGTGAGTCGCTGGCCGTCGTCGGCGAAAGCGGCAGCGGCAAGAGCGCCACCGCCCTGGCCCTGGCGCGACTGCTGCCGGAACCGCCGGCCCAGATCACCGCGCAGGAACTCCGCCTCGGCGACCGCGACCTGCTGCAGCTCAGCCCGCGCGAACTGCGCGCCGTGCGCGGCCGCGAGATCGCCTACATCTTTCAGGAACCGACCACCTCGCTGAACCCGGTGCTGAGCGTGCGCACCCAGATCGGCGAGGCCCTGCGCCTGCACCGGCCGGAGGTGACCGATCGCGACGCCGAAACCCTCGCCTGGCTGCGCCGGGTCGGCATCACCGAACCAGAAAAGCGCCTGCGCGCCTACCCGCACGAACTCAGCGGCGGCATGCAGCAGCGCGTCATGATCGCCATGGCCCTGTGCTGTCACCCGCGCCTGCTGGTCGCCGACGAACCCACCACGGCCCTCGACGTCACCATTCAGAAGCAGATCCTCGAACTGCTCGCCGAACTGCGCCGCGAACTCGGCATGAGCCTCATCCTCATCACCCACAACCTCGGCATCATCCGCGACGTCGCCGACCGCGTCGCGGTCATGTTCCGCGGCCACATCGTCGAGACCGGCCCGGTCGAGCAGATCCTCACCCAGCCGCAGCATCCCTACACCCGCGCCCTGCTCGAATGCGTGCCGCGCCTGGGCGAACGCCGCGCCCGCCTGCAGACCATCGACCACGCCGCGCTCGAAGCATGATCCCGCGGCTGTTCAAGCGCCGCCGGCGCCGCGGTCCGCTCTGGACCCTGCTGCTGATCGCCGCCGCGGCCTGGCAGTTCTGGCAGCACGGCCTGACACCGCCCGACGCCCCACGGCGCAGCGGCCCCGCCGCCACCGCCTTCGAAAGCCTGCAGGGCGCGCGCCTGCTCCGCCACGGCAGCAACGATGGCGACAGCTTCAAGGTCGAGCATCGCGGCCTCGCCCACCATTTTCGCTTGTACTTCGCCGACTGCGCCGAGACCTACCTGAACGCCCAGAACGCCGAACGCGTGCGCGATCAGGGCCGCGATTTCGGCGGGCTCGACGATGCCCGCACGCTGACCCTCGGCCGCGACGCGCGCCAGTTCACCCGCGCCCTGCTGGAGGCCGGCGGCTTCGTCATCCACACCCGCTGGCAGCGCGTGTACGACAGCGACCGCTTCTACGCCTTCGTGGTTTTTGCCGATGGCGAGGATCTGTCGGAGAAACTCGTGCGCGCCGGTCTCGCCCGCATCCACACCACCGGCACCACCCTGCCCGACGGTCGCAGCGCGCGCCAGTTCGAGGCGCACCTGCGTGGACTCGAGCGCGAGGCTCAAGCCGCCGGTCGCGGCGCCTGGCGTCGCTGAGGCCGACTAGAGCCGGCGCAAACGCAGTTGCTTGAAGTCCATCACCTGCGCACCGGCCTGCCGCACGACCTCAACCGCGAGTTGCTGGCGCCCCGCCTCAAGCCGCAGGCGCCCCAGCGACAGCGTGCTCCAAACACGATTTTGGTAGCGCTCACGGCCCTTGGCATCGCGGGTGGGCAGATCAACCGGCCGGATCGGCGCCGGCTTAACGGTCGCCTCCACGGCAGCCGAACCGGCGCGCACGCGAATGACCGAACCGGCCTCGACCTCGGGACAGGCATAATCGATCTCAACGGCATACTCAGCCGCCTGCGTCACCTCGACCTCAAACCACAGCCGCGCCTCCGCCGAAGTCCAGCCGGTCAGCCAGTCGTGGGCAAAGCCCGGGCCGGCATGAAAACGCAGGCCACCGCTGAAGTAGGCCTGCGGCGCATGCAGCTCGACCGGGTTGTGGGCCTCATGCCCCACCGGCAGCGGCAGACGCGCGCGGCCCTCGCGGGTGACGTCGTCGAACCAGGCGTCATAGGCCTGCGCCAAACGTGCCACGAGTTCCGGCTGGGCGGCGGCGAGATCGCGCTTCTGCCCGGGATCGGCGAGCATGTCGTACAGCTGCCAGGGTGTGGCACTCGCATCGTTGGCCTTGGCAGCGGAACCGGCCGACGGCCCTGAAATCTCGCGCACCAGCCGATGCGTCGCGCTGCGCACGGCCCCCGGATAACGATTGGTTTCGTCGATCGGATTGTGGAAGAACAGCAGGCGCTCCGGCCAGTCAGCGCCACGGCCTTCGAGCAGCGGCCGCAGGCTGCGACCGTCCACCGCGGGCCCGGGCGGCGGTGTCACCCCGCAGAGGTCGAGCAGGGTCGGGTACAGGTCGAGATGCGCGGCGAGCTGCGGCAGCGCGCGCGGCGTCCATCCGGCAGCCGGCCAGCGCAGGAAGCAGGGCACACGCGCGCCGCCCTCATGCACGCTGGTCTTGCCGCCGCGCATGCCGGCATTGAAATGCTTCACCCCGGCCGTGCCACCATTGTCGGTGAGAAAGACAACGATCGTGTTGTCGGCCAACCCCAGCTCGGCGAGTCGGCCGAGCAGGCGCCCGACGTTGTCATCGACGTTCTCGCACAGGCCGTAAAAGGCCGCCAGGGTGTCGTCGAGGCCGCGCGCCTTGTACTTGTCGAAGTACCGGTCCGGCACCTGGTAGGGCGAATGCGGCGCGTTGTAGGAGAGGTGGCAGAAAAAGGGCGCGCCGGCGCGGCGCTCGATGAACGCCAGCGCGGCATCGGTCAGCACGTCGGTGATGAACCCGCGCGTCGGCTCGGGTTGCGTTCCGCGCAGCAGCACCGCATCGAAGTAGGCGTTGATGTGGCCGTTGGTGAACCCGAGGAACTCCTCAAAGCCCTGGCCGGTCGGCGTGTGCGAATACTGCTCGCCATTGTGCCACTTGCCGAAAAAGCCGGTGCGCCAGCCGGCACCGCGCAGGGCCTCGGCCAGCGTCACCTCGCCGTCGCGAAACGCCTCGCGGTTGTGGGTGACCCCGTGCGTGCCGGTGCGCAGGGTATACCGACCCGTCAGCAGGGCGGCACGGGTCGGTGCGCAAACCGAGCTGACATGGAAGTTGTCAAGTCGAACCGACTCGCGGCCAAGACGGTCGAGGTGCGGTGTTGCCAGCACCGGGTTGCCATGCAGGGAGAGGTCGCCATAGCCCTGGTCGTCGGTCAGGATGAGCAGGACATTGGGTCGCTCGGCGGCGGGCGCAGCAGTGGCGACCCACAGGACGGCGAGAACAAAAAGCAATCGGCTCGGCATGGGCGGTGAAACGCCAGCCGGGCGCGAATCTAACCGGGCTCAGGCGGAGGGCCCGGAGGTCAGCTTCAGACCGGCGATGCCGACCAGGATCAGGCCAATGCAGGCCAGGCGCAGGGCCGTGCGCGGCTCGCCGAACCAGAGGATGCCGACAACCACCGTCCCGATCGCGCCAATGCCGGTCCAGATCGCGTAGGCGGTGCCGATCGGCAGGCTCTTCAGGGCTTGCGAGAGAAAGCCGAAGCTGGCGATCATGAGCAGAATGGTGATCAGGCTCGGCCCCAGGCGCGTCCACCCATGGGTGTGCTTGAGACCAACCGCCCAGGCGATCTCGGTCAGTCCGGCAAGAAGAAGGTAGAACCAGGCCATGGCAGCAGGCAACCTCGCACACCCGGGCGGATTTGCCAGCAAGAAGCCCGGCACCGCCACCGTGCTTGTTCCAACCACCATGATTCGCCGTCACCTCCTTGCCCTGCTCGCCGCCGCCGTTGCCCTGCCCGCCGCGGCTGCGCCGAAAAAACTGCTCGTTGTCACCGTCACCACCGGCTTCCGCCACTCCTCGATCGAGACCGCCGAAAAGGTGATCGCCGAAATCGGCCAGAGTTCGGGCGCCTTCACGGTCGACTTCGTGCGCCAGCCGGAGGGCGGCCAGCCGAAGAGCCCCGGCCGCCCCCCCGAACGCAAGCCCAACGAAAGCGACGAAGCTTTCAAGGCGCGCCAGGAGGCCTTCAGCCTGGCGCTCGCCGAGTTCAACCGCGCCAACGCCGCTTGGAATGACACGGTGCGCGCGCACATGGCGCAGCACATGAGCCTCGACAAGCTGCGCGGCTACGACGGCTTTGTCTTCGCCAACACGACCGGCGACCTGCAGCTGCCCGACCGCGAGGGTTTCGTCAACCTTGTCCGCGAGGGCAAGGCCTTCATCGCCATGCACTCGGGCGGCGACACCTACCATCCCTTCCGCGGCTACATTGACATGCTGGGCGGCGAATTCCTCACCCACAAGCAGCAGGTCGAGGTGCAGCCGATCCTGCACAACCCGGCGCATCCCGCCACCAAGCCTATTCCCTCGGCCTGGCGTGTCTTCGACGAGATCTACATCTTCAAGAACTACGATCCGGCCACCGTGCACGCCCTCATGGGCCTCAACGAGCATCCGAACGACAAGACGCCCGGCTACCACCCGATCGCCTGGTGCAAGGACTTCGGCAAGGGCCGGGTGTTCTACACTTCGCTCGGCCACCGCGAGGACGTCTGGGATCCGACCTGGAAGGAAGGCAGCAAGGAGCGCAAGAACTCGCCCGAAGTCGCCCGCACCTACCAGGCCCACATCCTCGGCGGCATTCGCTGGGCGCTCGGCCTGGAAGCGGCCGAAGCCGGCATCGGCAACCTCAAGCCCTGACAGGCTCCAGACTCAACCGCCCGCCGCAGCGCAGCACGCACTGCGGCTGGCCGAGACGCGCGCAGGCCCGCTCGAACTCCGCGGGCGACTCGGTGTTGAAGGCAAACAGGTCGTAGTGACAGGGCACGACGAGCCGGGCCGCG
>CANNUR010000191.1 GCA_947523045.1 uncultured Prosthecobacter sp. | reverse complement strand
TCCTAATCAAACCACTCCACGCCCCCAGTCAGCACCTTTTCAGCCCAATCCCACCTCAGCCCGTGGGATGCCTGTGTCCGAAGATCATTGAAGGATGCGAGCGATCGGCATAATCCTCTTATTATTCTGGCCAAATTGGCTGCGCAAGTAGACTTTGCTATAGGCTCCGATCCAAATATTAAACCAAACAATATACGAAGCAGATTGGCTTCGATTGTGGCCGAATGTATTTGCCGTGAAGAACCATATGAACGCAGAATGAATCTAGCGGTTCAATTATTTGATAGTAGCGGCGACCTCGAGTTTAACTTCTTAGTTTCGGACTCAATACCAAACGAGCGCGTCTTCAATAAACAAAAGGCAACGCACGGCAAAAACAAGCACAGAGATTCACCGCTTGACATAAAGCTCGCTGAGCAGAGCTTGGCCCGTTATGAAAAGGGTCATTTGCCAGAGAGCAACTATATGATATGCCAGATGGTGTGGTCGATAAGAAGAAACGTGGAGGAGAGCGGGTTTAAAAGAAGGGTGCAGGATCTTATTGAGAGAGACAACAAGACTGCGCTTCACTTTCTTGTTAATGGTTGTGCGTTCAGGTCAAGTGAAGGGCATAAACAGGCATGTTGGGTGTGGCAAGATAACGGCATATTATCCATTAAGGATGTAGTTCCTCTTGATATTCTTGCTAAGGCGTTAAATGATGATGTAAATAAGATCGATTTGGGTGTAAATGAGGAATTTGATAGCGATAGAGAGGTTACGCTTGAGCAAGTAAAACAAATTTTCCTCAGCAAATGGAAGAAATTAAATGCTCAATAGCCGCGGCGAATATTTTCTCGGATCATGAAACTCATCTTCTTCGCCGCCGGTCTGGGTCTCACGGTCAGCAGCCTGGCGCTGGAGCCGCTGCCTTCCGGTCACGGCCTTTCCAAAGATTACCCCGGCGATGCCGGCATCGCCCACCATCCGGCCGTGCTGATCGCCGAGGACTTTGAGCATGGCTCGCTCGACACCCTGCGCCAGCGCTGGAACGAGGTGGAAAACAAGGACGGCCGGGTGCTCGAGTTTGCAGCCGATCGTCCCGGCGCGAGTGCGGGTCGCACCAGCCTGCAGGTGACCGCCACCCTCGGCGAAAACACCGGCGGCCATCTCTACAAGCGACTCGATCCGATCCGCGAGCGGGTGTTCGCGCGCTTCTACGTCAAGTTCGCCGAGGATGCCCCCTACCTGCATCATTTCAGCGGCCTCGGCGGTCACAACCCGCCCAGCAACTGGCCGCAGGGCACGGCCGGCCTGCAGGCCACCGGCGACAAGCGTTTCAGCGCCCGCATTGAACCGCACGGTCGCTACGGCTCGATTCCCGCCCCGGGCGGCTGGATGTTTTACACCTACTGGCACGACATGAAGCAGAGCGCCGACGGCGGTTACTGGGGCAATGGCCTCTGGCCCGAAGGCCGGCCCGGCCCGCCCCCCGGCCGCTGGCAGTGCGTCGAGATGATGGTGAAGTGCAATGCGGTGGGTCAGAGCGACGGTGAACTCGCCCTCTGGCTGGACGGTCGCCTGGCCACCCACATCGGGCCCGGGACCAAGACCGGGCCGTGGACGGGCGAGGGCTTTGAGGTGCGGCCGGACGGGCAGCAGACCTTTGAGGGGTTTCGCTGGCGCACCGTGCCGGAACTGGCCGTGAGCTACTTCCTGCTCAGCCACTACGTCACGGAAAACGCCTACCGGCAGAACCGCGTCGCCAACCCGCCGAAGCAAAACCGGGTGTGGTTTGACGATGTCGTCATCGCTACGGAGTACATCGGCCCGATCCTGCCGCGCTGAGTAGGCAAGCTTGCCATGCTCAAGCACGCCTAACGAATTTTGTGCTTGCCAGGCGGGTCGCGGATCCGGCAAAATGCCGGCAATCCAACCCGGAGGTCCGTATGCCGACATCCCCGACTCGTCGCGACTTCCTGGCCGAGGTCGGTCGCGGTACCCTGCTGGCCGCGCTCGGGCCGGCCTTTGCCGCCGACTTCGGTTTGGCGGCGGAACCCGCGGAGCCGGCGCGCCTGCACTTCGGCGAGCTGGAATCCCTGGTCGGGTTTCTCCAGGAGACACCGGTTGCCAGGCTGCAGCCTGCGCTGCTGAAAAAGCTGCACGAGGGCGTGACGCTGGACCGGCTGGTGGCGGCCGGCGTGCTCGCCAATGCGCGCAGCTTCGGCGGCGAGGACTACGTCGGCTTTCACACGCTGATGGCGCTCGGTCCGGCGCGGCAAATGGCCGCGGCGTTGCCGGCCGCCCGGCAGCCGCTGCCGGTGTTCAAGGTGCTTTACCGCAACACCCAGCGCATCCAGGAGCACGGGGGAAGCGCCGCCGAGGTGCTGCAGCCCGTGACGCCGGCGACGGGTTCGGCCGGGCTCGCAGAGCTGCGCGCGGCGGTGCGCGGGCGCGACACGGCAACGGCTGAGGCGACCTTTGCCGCGCTCATGGCGCAGGATGCGGAGGCCGGCTTCAACGCCCTGCTCGAATGCGTGCAGGAGAACCCGGAAGTCCACCGCACCGTGCTGCCCTACCGCGCCTGGGACCTGCTGGATCTCGTCGGCCGTGAGCATGCCACCACCCTGCTGCGCATGTCCCTGCGCTACTGCCTGGAGGCGGAAAGCCGGCGCCGGCCCGAGTGGGAGCAGACCGGCCGGCTGCTGGGTCGCCTGTTCGATGAGCATCGCCTGAACGGTCGTGAACCCGGCATGCGTTCGCTCGATGACGCGGCGGTGGAAAAGCTGGAGCGCGACATCTTTCAAGGCACGCCGGAGGACGCCGCGGCCGCGGTCGCCAGCGCGCTGGGCGACGGCGTCCATCCGCGCGATGTCGGCGAGGCGGTGGCGCTGGCCGCCAATGCGATCGTGCTGCGCGACCGCGGCCGGCCACCGGCCTGGGAATCGCCCGGCAAACCCGCGGGCAGTGTGCATGGCGATTCCATCGGCGTGCATGCGAGTGATTCGGTGCACGCCTGGCGCAACCTGGCGCAAGTCAGCCGCGGGCGGAATGTCTTTGCCTGCCTGATCCTCGGCGCCTGGCAGGTGGCGCGCGACCGCGGCGGCCAGCCCTTCACCGACTGGCCGCCTGTGCCCTCCGACCCTCAGCTGCGCGCGGTGACGGCCACCGAGCCGGCGCTGTTGCTGGACCAACTCGACGCCCATCTGCGCGCCAACCTGCAGGGCCATGCTGCCGCGGTGGTGACGCGCTGGCATCGCCTCGGCCTGCCGGACGGGCCGCTTTGGAGTCTGTTGCTGCGTTATGCGGTCAGCGAGGACGGCGCGTTGCATGCCGAGAAGTACTATCAAACCTGCCGCGACGAGTTTGCCCGCGCCCGCCCGGCCTTTCGCGCCCGGCACCTCGTCGCCCTGGCTCGTGTCACCGCCAGCGAGTGCGGCCGGCCCGCCCCCGGTCAGGACGAGGCGCGCGCCCTGCTCGGGGCGTGAGCGCAGCAATCCGGCGCCTGGCTTGGCGGATCCCGGCGGCCTGCGGTCAGGCTGCCCCACGCGGATCGCCCGCTGCGTTTTCCACCGGTTCCGCTTGTCCGGGCAGGCGGTTTCCGGTAAGGTGTCCGTATTGCCCTGCGGCCCGGCTGCGGTGGATCTTTGACAGTGCGGTTCACCGCCCCGCGTCGCTCCGGCGCGCGGTTCGACTTTCCTGCGGTGTTCGTCATCAGAATGTTTGTGGCCCGGCCCGTTTCAATGACACCGGGAGCGGGTGACCTGGGAGGTCATGTCATGCCTTCACTGGAAGACAGCGCCCTTGTTCATTTGCCCCCACCTCGTCGCCCCTGGGATACGAGAGCCCTCATTCTGGACGGCACAGGTGGGTCCAAAAGCGTCCCGGTTTTCCCGGGGCGCTTTTCTTTTTTTCCTGCGGCGGACGTTTCTTGCAAGAGCGGCCAACCTCCGCCTTTATGGAGTTGCACATGAAAACCGCCGCGCGCTGCCTGCTGGTTGCCGCCCTGATGACCTCCATCGGGCTGCACTGGGCGGTGCTGCATAAGGCCGCCTGGGTCGGCATGGCCGTGGCCTACTCGGTCGAACGCGGTTCGGTCGTGCAGGGCCTGAGCGACACCTTTGATGGCGAGCATCCCTGCCCGCTCTGCCAGGCGGTGAGTGAGGGCGTCAAGGACGGTCCGGCCACGGACAGCCCGGCACCGCTCAAGCCCGCCAAGGAACTGACGCTCGCCCTGGTCAGCATCCCGGTCTTTGTTTTCTCTGCCGCCCCGCCCGCCTCCTGGAGCACGATCTCCGAAGCGGCGGAAGCCCGCGGCCAGGCGCCGGCCTCGCCGCCGCCCCGGGCCCTGGCCTGAGTCCACGCCTGAGGACGGCCGAACCGGCGTGTCCGTTGCCGGCGTGAGCGGGCGCCCCTGCCGTGGCGCTTGAGCCTTTGGACCGCGCCTTGTCGTGCGGTCGGCCGTTGATCGGCCCTGTCGTTTTTTGCCGCCCCTGCGCGGCCACCCTTTCCCGGAGAACAGAGCATGGTTTTGCTAGTTCCATGATCCCCCGGGACGCCCCTGCCTGGCCGGTTTCCAGGCGGGGGCGACATCTTCCTTTCCCGAAACCACCGTCCCGCTTCGGCGGGGCGGCTTTTCCGGAATAACGGGCCCTGTGCCCGACTCCCACCCCACCCCAACACACCACCACCCACACATGAAACACACCTCCCTGCTCGCCGCGCTGGTCGCGGTCTTCGGCGCCACCAGCGTCTTGGCCGACGACGTCATCAGCGATGTCATGAAGAAGTACCACAAGGCCCCCGAGGGCCAGGACCCGCTGTGCAAAAAGGTCAGCAACGGCGAAGGCACCGCCGCTGAGATCAACACCCTGCTCCAGGCCTATGAGGCCATGGCCAAGGAAAAACCCGAGAAGGGCCTGGCGACCAGCTGGGAGCAGAAAAACGCCGCGCTCATCGCCGCGGTGAAGAAGCTGCAGAAGGATCCCAAGGACGTCAGCGACTACAAGAAGGCGGTCAACTGCAAGGCCTGCCACGAGCCCCACAAGGGCTGAACCCCGACGCGGGCGGAGGCAGAACGCCTCCGCCCGCTTTTGCCACGGTTCAGCGTGCCGGCTTCCAGGTGCGACCGGCCTTCACCGCCTCCTGCACGGAACCGGAGACACCGCCGTCGCTGCCAACCGCCAGAAAGCGGAACCCCTGGGCCAGTCGCTTTTCCACCTCGCCACCGCCGCACAGAGTGCCGAGCGGCACCCCGCTTTCCCGGGCGGCATCCACCACCTGGTCGATGGCCGTCTCCACGGCCGGATCGCCCAGCGGCACACCGAGGGAGAAGGCCAGATCGGACGGTCCGATGAACAGGCCGGCCAGGCCGGGAACAGCCGCAATGGCGCGGATGTTTTCCACGGCGGCCGCGCTTTCGATCATGACCCACAGCGCCAGTTCGCCGCGCGGATCCAGCGGCCAGAGATCGGCGCGCTCGGCGTACTCGCCGCCCGACAGCCCCCACTGGCGCGCGGCCCAGCCGTAGCCGACCCCGCGCAGGCCCTGCGGTTCGTAATCCGGCACCCCCTTGAGTTGCGGAAAGCGGCAGGCCTGCACCATGGCGCGGGCGTCCTCGGCGGTGTCGACATGCGGCACCACGACGCCGAGCGGACCGAGATCGAGCACCTGCTTGAGGATGAATTGCAACTGCTCGCGCCCTGCAGCCGGCACGCGCACGAAGGGGGCGGTGCGCACCCGTAGACCGTTTTTGACCACGTCCGCCTTGCTGGTCATGCCGACCAGATAACTTTCCAGCCGCGTCGGATCGTAGGGCGAGTGCTCGAGGTCGATGATGACGAAGTCGAGGCCGCTGGCCGCCATGTTGGCTCCGGAGCGCAGCGAGACGTTCGAGGCAAACACCCCGAAGGCCGGTTTGCCGGCTTCCATCAGGGCGATGAAGGGATTCAGACG
>CANNUR010000190.1 GCA_947523045.1 uncultured Prosthecobacter sp. | reverse complement strand
ATGTTGACCCCCTTCTTGGCGGGATCGGTTTCGGTCACGTCGATGTCACGGCTCTTGACGCGCAGGAACTCGACGGCTTCCTCAATGCTGGCCCCGGCAAACTGGACCTGCGGGAAGATCAACTCCTGCATCTTGCGGGTCAGATAGACGGTCGGCTCGGTGCCTCCGGTCATCACGGGATCCAGAGCAAGCCCCCGAACCGGCGGCTTGTGCTCCCAGGCCTCGTTGACCATGTTGAGCATGCGCGAACGCTGATGGTCGCGGGCCGTCTCAAAATACTGGGCGCGCTTCTGCTCGACCTGCTCCATGCCACGGCGGGCGGCATTGTTGTAGGGGTCGATGCGCAGAATGTCCTCATACTCGGTGAGGGCGTTGTCGTAATTGCCGAGTTCCATCGAGCTGTTGGCCTGCAGCAGACCCTTTTCGACCTTGGCGACGTTTTCGACGTGCTGCGGCGTCAGCGACGGCGGCCAGCGGTCCGGATCGTCAAGGTTGCGGCCAAAGGCGATGGCGCCCTTGTGGCCAGGCACCGCGAGTTGCGCTTCCTCAAGCAGTTTGCGGGCCGAGGCATAATCACCGATTTTGGCCTTCTCGCGGGCGACCACGACCGCACAGTCGGCGAATTTCAGGTTGGCAAGGTCGCGCCAATCCTGAATGAACGGAGCGTTGGGCAGCTGGTCCAGCGTGTCCTTGGCGGCACGGTACTGGGCCAGGGCGGCCTCATATTCACCCTTGGCGAAAAGTTCGTCCCCTTTTTCCATGGCTTGGCGGGCGTCCTCGATGCGCGCGGCGCGGCGGGCAATCTCGCGCTCGGCGATTCCGGGAACTCCGCCCGCAGCGGCGCCAAAACCACCCTCACCGGCGGTGCCGGCCACAGGGGCGATGGAAGCTGCCAGTGCGGCCATCAGGGCGATGTGTTTTTTCTTCATTCGGGAGGGGTGCATCATAGAGAGTCGATTTTAACGAAATTAGCGTTGAGCGGGGTGTGTTTAGCAGGAATTGCGGCTTTTTGGCTAGCTGTTTTTTGCGGGGAACTGAAAAATCATCAGGCCTTGCGAATGGTGATGGGTTGACTGCCTTCCTCGACGCTTTGAATGACCGCCTGGTCTTCTTCAACCTTGATCAGACGGAAGGTCTGACCAATGCCGGGGATCTGAAAGGTCTCGCCTTCCTTGACAACCCGGGCGACGCGCTCGCCCAGGAGGAACTCAAACTCTGCCTCGTATTCGGCCAGGTTGGTGTCCGTGCCGCGGGCGACAACGAACTCCTTCTCGGTCGACTTGTCGAACAGGGTGATTTCGGAGACATCCTTCTCGCCCACCTTGGGGTCCGGCACCTTTTTGGCCTCGAACTTGACGACACGGAAGCGCTCGGAGCCGCGCTCAAATCCAAAGTTTTCCCCCTCGGAAACAAATTTGCTGATCGGACGATCCGGGGCCGGCAGGACTTTCTGCACCTGGTAGGGCGGTGTGCTGCCGTTGAGGCGGATGATGTAATCGTGGGTGATGCGCTTGGCGAGGAAGAGCTTGTCGGTCACCGGCGGATGCGACTTTGGATCCTGCGGATTGGTCTTGCCGTTGAACTCCTCAAGGTTGGAGAAGCCGTCCTCGTCGGCATCCAAATCACCAAAGTTGGAAAAGAGGATGTTTGGCAGATTGTTCTTGATCAGGAACTCGTTGGTCATCGGCGGACGCAGTGCCACCTCTTCAACCTGAAGGTCGATGAGCTGGTCGCCCTTCAGCACGAGACGCACCGACTTGTTGAGCGGCACCGGCTTGCCCTTGATGATCGGCGAGACCCAGGTGATTTTTTCCGTCAGGCGCTGGATGGTGGCCTTAACCACTTCGGTGGGCGGCTGGCCTGGGTCGTTCTTTGAGGTCGCCTGAAGGCGCACCAGCTGATCGTCAAGCTGGCGGCTCTGCCAGATGAACACCCCGGCCAGGGCAATGGCCAGGAGGGCGGAGACCGCCAAAAGCACTTTTTCGTATTTCCCGTTCCGTTTCTGCATAAAAGCTCGATGTGAAGTTGGCTGTTGTGGCGCCGGCCTCAGCGGGCGGCGGCGGTCGCGGCCTTGAAGCTGACCAAGTCAATTTCAAGGTAGGCACGCAGTTTTTCGTCGCCGAGGACATTGACCGCATCCTGCCCGGCTGGCTTGACGGCGGTGAACTGTTTTTTCTCCTGGCCTTTGGCACCCTCCCCTTCGACGGGAGCGACAACAGCAGGCGGTGCGGCGCCCTCACCTTCTGGCGGCACCAGCGTGTGCAGGCCGATTTCGGCGCGCAGCGGGCCTTCCTGCCGCTCGTTTTCGATGCGCACCAAGCGCACCACGGTGAAGTGGGGCATCTCCGAGGGGCTGGCCAGCTTGCTGAGCAGCATTTGCAGGGCGCTCTGGTCAGCGGTGATCATAACGCGCACCTGACGGCGCTCGACCAGTTCCGGAGCGGCGGCGGCCTGCTGCCCCGGGCGGCGGCCCTTGGGTGCCGCAGCAGCCCCCTTCTCGGAGGGCAGGTCGGAGCGCTCAATCATGTCGAGTTGAGCGACCCCCGAGGCGACCATGGCTTTCACAATTTCCTCAACGGCGTCGAGGTAGCCGGAGAGTTCGGTGGCCACCTCGTTGGAGGGCGGCAGTTCGGAGTTGTAGCGATCAAAGGCCAGATTGAACTCGGCAGGCAGCGCCATGGTGTTGCCGGCCAGCTTGCGGGTCTCAGCAATGCGCGTTTTTAGCTTGGCCTGAAAACCGGTGTCTGAGATTGACTCAACCTTGACGTCTGACTGCAGGGTGGCGAGCACGGTCTGCAGGCGGCCAGCCTCGGTGATGAACTCACCGACGAGCGCCTGCTTCTTGGCCAGGTTTTCCGGCGTCGGCGCCAGCACTGCGCTGTTGAGGCCGGCGATGCTGCTGTTGAGCATGTTGAACTCCTCCATCTTGGCACCGAAGCCGGACCAGGATTGGAACAGCATGAAACCGAGTCCGGCGGCGCCCGCGACGGACACGCCGATGATGGCCGCAGGGGCCTTGTTTTGTTGAATCCAGCTCATCAGTTTTGAAATTGCATGGGCTGCTGGAGAGGCAGCTTGATGTTGAACTTGTAGGCGTAGCGGTCCTCCTCGACCCCGCTCTCGGCGCTGACGTACTCGGCGCGCTTTTCCTCAAACTTGTCGGCGACAAACCAGCCGGATTTGGCCAGCTTGTCGGCGAAACGGTAGACAATCTGCTCACCCTCGTCGTTCTTGCGATACAGGCCCTGCAGGCGCAGTTCATAGACCGGCTTGGCGTTGGCCGCCGCGGCGCGTCCGGAAGCGGGCGACGAGGACTGCTCCTGACCAAACAGCGCAGGCGTGGTCGGCTTGCCGTCCTTGAGCAGCTCAACCACGGGGAGCCAGATCAGGTCGTTGTCGAACTTGCTGTTGAGATCAGTCAGCAGTCGCACCCAGTAGGAGCGGTCGCCGACCGCCTGAATCAGCGGCTGGGTCAAGGCGATGGACTGGGCGAGTTGGCCGTCCAGTGTCTTGATTTGGTTGGCGATGCCGTTGAGGCGAGCCGCCTCCTGCTGCATGCCGGCAACCTGTTCCTCAACGACTTCGGTGGCGTGATTGTAATACAGGATGCCAGCACCGAGGGCGGCCCAGAGGCAGACTCCTGCCATGACCAGTGCAGGCGCGCGGCGGGCGGCGTCACGGGCGTTGGCCACGACATCGGGCACGAGCTCAACTTCACACGGGCAGGCGCCGCTTGAGCGCAGGGCCAGGCCGACCAGTTCGCCGAGGAAGGGTGCATCCGCCTGGGCGGCCTCGGCATTGACGCCGCGGTCGAGCTGGACCCCGCGCAGCGGGTTGAAGATCTCCACGGGCAGCTTGAGCTTCTCCTCCAGGAAGAGGGCCATGTTGCCAAGCAGGGCACCGCCACCGCAGATGAAAACGCGCTGGGGCGCCGCACCGCCCTGCTGGCTGCGGTAAAAGTTGATGGTGCGCATCACCTCGCTGTGCAGCCGGGTGGCAGCATTGCGGATGACCTTGGAGAGCGCAGCCACGGCGGGATCCTCGTGCTCCATGACCACACCACCCTGGGCGACAAAGCCGCGGGCGATCTTCTCGTGCTCAGCGTCACCAAAGCCGGCACCGAACTCCTTGGCGATGGCAGCCGTGATCGAGGCGCCGCCGACCAGGACGTTGCGGGTGAAAAACTTGCCGTCCTCGACGAACACCATGTTGGTGGAACGCGCACCGAGGTCGATGATGACCGCCGGCTCGTCGACGTCGGGGTAGCTGTAGCGGAAGGCGTTGTACAGCGCCAGCGGCGCCAGATCAACGAGCGCCGACTTCATGCCGGCGGCCGCGACCTGGTCGTTGATCTCGTTGAGGGTCTCGGACTTCATCGCCACGAGCACCACCTCGGTCTCGCCGCCGCCTTCACCGACAACTTCATAATCCCAGGTGACCTCGTTGATCGGGAAGGGCACATTCTGCTTGGCCTCGAACTCGACGATCTGCGCGATGCGATCCTGCTGAACCGGCGGCAGCTTGACGAAGCGCGAGAAAACCGTGTGACCGGCAACCGCGTAGGCCACCCGGGCGCCCTTGAGCTTCAGCCGCGAGGCCAACTCCTGAACGCCGATTTTGATCTGCGGAATCCGCGAGGCGTCCACGGTGGGATCGCCCGTCATGTCCACGAATTCGTATTTCTTGAGAACAAGGTCGCCGCCGACCCTGCCGAACACCGCTCCAGACAATCTCTGCGAGCCGATATTGAGAACTGCGATGCTTTTGCTGTCTGCCATGTGAAAAGGGGGTGAACTTGCTGCGCTGCGCCCGTCGTGGACCGCCGCTTATTTCTTCTTGGCGGAGACGTCGTAGTCGCCCCAGAGAATGCTGAACGGCGTCTCCTGCTTCATGAGCACGCCGCCTTCCGAGATGTTGAGGGCGTCCGCCTTCTCCCACCAGGGACCGCCGCCCAGGCTGGAGTCGCCGGCAACGCGCTCGCCGCCAACCAGAATTTCGTAGCCCCAGCCCTGCACATCCGAGGCCGCCGTGAAGCCGTCGCGCTTGAGAATGTTGCGGAGTGTCGCCGGCGAGACAAAGGCCAGCGCATGATTCGTTTCGCCGGCGGGGATGTCGACGTAGTTGAAGCTGCCCTTGAGCACCTCACGCTTGCCGTCCTTGGTGGTGGCGTTGAAGGCGAGGTAGTAGTTCACCGTCATCATGTCGAGACTGCCACTGCGCCCGCCCTCCGCCGGGGGAAGGCGAATGTCGAACTCCAGATCCAGCTCAAGCCACTTTTTCGGCCGCCAACGTTTTTCGCCCACATTGGAGGCTTGAAACTGCGGCGTCTCCAGTTCGGAAACCTTGAGCTTCTTGGTGCTGATCTTGACCGCGGGGCCGGTTTGCGCGTCGGCGGCGAGGACCAGCAGGGTCAGGCTGGCGAGAGCCGTGCAAAGTGCTTTCATGAGGGAAGGATTGGGGTGGTTTGTCCGGCTTTGGCGTGGGGGACGCTTAAAACCGGAATAAATGACGTTTTATCCGCAAAGACCGCCGCCCATCAAGACACGATTTGAGAAATTTGAGAAAAGCATTCGTGCAAACAACAGGCTGCTGCGCCGGGCCGCGGGCAAATCCACCATCGACCTTGTGAAATTTTTCACAAATCCCGGTTGCCGCCTCGGGTCGTAGTCGGATACTGCACCCCATGGCCCTCCAGTACCAGCCCGGCAAGACGCCTCACAACCGCGAAAAGCGCCTCATCTTCAAAAATGTGGACCGCGTCGGCTACGACCCGTCGATCGACTGCTACTTGCAGGACGGCGGCTACGAGCAGCTCAAGGCCGCCCTGAAGATGGAGAAGACCGCCATCATCAACGAGGTCAAGGCCAGCGGCCTGCGCGGCCGCGGCGGCGCCGGCTTCCCCACCGGTGTCAAGTGGGGCTTCATCCCGCCCACCAACACCA
>CANNUR010000189.1 GCA_947523045.1 uncultured Prosthecobacter sp. | reverse complement strand
AAGGACGGCAAACCCCTGCGGGCGGGTTTCAGCCGCGAGGAGGCGCGGCAGGTGGTGGCGGAGGGCGGGCGGCTGCCGGGGAGTGTGTACCTGCGCTGTCGGGTGAGGTATTTTACCGACGGGGCGGTGATAGGCAGTCGGTCCTACGTCAACGAGGTGTTTGGGGCGCTGCGGGAGCGGTTTGGCGCCAGCCGGAAGACGGGGGCGCGGCTGCTGCGGGGCCTGGCGCGGGAGGAGCGGCTGTATGCCCTGAGGGATTTGAAGGCTGGCGCGGTGGGGTAAATCCGGCGTGGCGGCTCAGGCACACACCGCGACCCGACACCAAGGAACCCTGGGCATGCAACGCCCCTGCGCTTCCAGCGGCCCATGCCGGCCAAACAAGCGTACGAGCATGACGCTTGCCAGCGCGGCAAAGTCGCCTACTCTATCGCCCCCTATGGCCCAGCAATTCAAGATCCTCGTCGCAGATCCCATCGCCGAAAAAGGCATCGAACTCCTGAAGGCGGAGCCGTCCTTCTCCGTCGAGGTCAAGCTGGGCCTGAAGGCCGAGGCCGACTTCGCCGAGGCCGCCAAGGATGCCGACGCCATCATTGTGCGCAGCGGGGTCAAGGTGACGGCCAAGGTCATTGAAGCTGCGAACCACCTCAAGGCCGTCGGACGTGCCGGAGTCGGCGTCGACAACATCGACGTGCCCACTGCCAGCAAGCGTGGTGTGGTGGTGATGAACACGCCCGGCGGCAACACCATTTCCACCGCCGAGCAGGCCTTCACCCTCATGATGTCGCTCGCGCGCAAAACGCCGCAGGCGCATGCCAGCATCGTCGCCGGCAAATGGGACCGCAAAAGCTTCCAAGGTAAGGAAGTCAACGGCAAGACCCTCGCCGTTCTCGGCATGGGCCGCATCGGCGCCGAGTTCGCCAAGCGCGCGAAGGCCTTTGGCATGCGCGTCGTCGCCTATGACCCGTACCTGTCGAAGAACCGCGCCGAAAGCCTCGGCGTCGAATTGTTTGAAAAGCTCGACGACGCCCTGGTCGAGGCTGACTTCATCACCATGCACATGCCGATGACGCCGGACACGAAGCACATGCTGAATGCCGCGCGCATCGCCAAGCTCAAAAAAGGCGTGCGCATCGTCAACTGCGCCCGTGGTGGCCTGATCGACGACAACGCCCTCGCCCAGGCGCTGGTCGATGGCCATGTCGCCGGCGCGGCGCTTGACGTCTTCGAAGTCGAGCCCCCACCCGCGGACTACCCCCTGCTGCAGGCCCCCAACACGGTGTTCACCCCCCACCTTGGCGCCTCCACCGACGAGGCCCAGGAAAACGTTGGCATTGAGATCGCCGAAGTCATCGCGGCCCACCTCCTGCAGGGCACGGTTGTCAACGCCGTCAACATGCCCAATGTCGACCCCAGGACACTGGCTGAGCAGGGCCACTTCCTCAAGTTCGGCGAGCTGCTTGGCCGCCTGCTCTCGCAATTCGCGCCGTCGCGCAGCGGCCAAGTCAGCATCAGCTACAGTGGCAAGGTCGGCAGTGGCGACACCTCCCTGCTCTCGCGCGCCATCCTCAAGGGCTTCCTGGAGCGCCCCTGCGGCCCCGAACAGGTCAACTACATCAACGCCATCGGCACCGCGGAAAACCTGGGCATCCGCCTCAATGAAAGCCGTGTGCCCGAGGCCAGCGAGTTCACCGATCTCATCGAAGTCCAGGCCTGCAACGAAACTGAGTCGGCCAGCATCGCCGGCACCTTCTTTGCCGGCGAGCCGCGCATCGTCAAGGTCAACGGTCGCCACATTGAAACGCGCCCGGAGGGCACCCTGCTGCTGATCGAGAACATCGACCGCCCCGGCATGATCGCCGCCTACAGCACGGCGCTCGGCAAGAACAACGTCAACATCGCGGACATGTCGCTCAGCCGCAACAAGGAGGGAGGCACCGCCCTGACCCTGCTGACGCTCGACTCCACCCCCGATGCCGGCGTCATCGCCGAGCTGGAGGCCATCCCTGGCATCAGTCGCGTCCATTGCGTCGTCGTCTGAGCCGGCGCTTGATCTGCGCGCCTGCGCGCGCTTGTTGACGGGCCGCCCGCGAGCGGCCCGTTCTCATGCCTCCCCCGCCCTGCCACCTGCGCCTGAGCCGGCGCGCCCTGCTGGCCAGCCTTTGCGCCGGGGCTTGCGCGCGACCTGTCCGCGGCCGAGTCAGCGGACGCACCATGGGAACCACCTGGAGCCTGCGCGCCGAGGGGGCTGGCGAAACCCACCGGCGCCTGATCCAGGATCACCTCGACCAGCGTGAAGCGCTGTTCTCGCACTGGCGCGATGACTCTCTGCTCAGTCGCTTCAATGCCCACCATGGCACGGGATGGTTCGAGACGCCGGTCGAACTCGTCCAAGCCGTTGAGGCAATGCACCAAATCGCCAGCCAGACCGATGGGGTGCTCGATCCCACCTGCGGCCCGCTGATCGATGCCTGGGGCTTCGGCAAACGCGCTGCCGGCGCGCCGTTACCGCCTCCCCCGAGCGAGGCCGAGCTCGCTGCCCTGCGCGCCCGCTGTGGCTGGCATCACCTCGCATGGCGCAGCAAGGCGCCGGCCTTGCGCAAAGGCCGGCCGGACGTGCGCGTCAATCTGGCCAGCATCGTGGAGGGCTTCGTCCTTGATGAACTCCGTCCCATGCTCATCCAAGCCGGGCTACCCCAATTCCTGCTCGAACTCGGCGGTGAAGTGTTGGCTCAGGGACGCGCACCGGATGGCAATCCCTGGCAGATCGGCATTCAAGCCCCCGGACAACCCGTTGGCGAAAGCCTGCAAAGCCTGTCGCTCGAGAATGCCTGCGCCGCCACCAGCGGCAGCTATCGCGAACAGCGCCAGCTCCATGGCGAAACGTTCAGTCACCTGATCGATCCACGCACAGGACGTCCGGTGCGGCATCGAGCTGTCTCCGTCACCGTGGTCAACGCCAGCGCCCTGCGCGCCGATGCCCTCGCCACAGCCCTCCTGATTCTGGGCCCCGACGAGGGGAGCGCCCGGGCGAAGGCCCTGCAGGTCGACGCCTTTTGGGTGGTCGCGACCTGAAAAAAGCGGGCCCTCCCGAAGGAGGGCCCGCGAAGTGACGCAACTGCCCTTCAGCGACGACGGCGCAGGCAGAGGCCGGCAAGGCCGAGGAAGACCAGCAGCATCCGGCCAGGTTCGGGGGCAACGACCAGAACACCATGGCTGAGGAACAGGTCCGTGTTCCAGCCCAGCTGATAGGCCGAGAGATCCGGCAGGTTCAGGTCGTAACCCGTCTCACCGCCCACACGGTTGGCAGGGCCGGCGTTGAAGGTGTTGGCTGTGATCGTCGTCCAATCGAGCAGGTTGAAAATGTCACCAAAGGCCGGTGTGTAACTGTTGGTCAGGGCGACTCCGACCGTGCCATGCTCGTTGAGGGTGACAGCACCGCCAACATTGACGTAATCGTGGCCGGAGAGGTTGCCCTGCTCTCCGTTGAGCACCTGAGCCGCGTTGGCGGTCAGCCAGGCGGCGAGCGCCGAGCCATCCCAGCCAAGGGCTGAAAGGGTCGAAGTGGGTGCCGCAAGCTGCAGGGTCAGTCGCTCGGTCTTGGTGGTCGAGCCGTAGAGACCACCGCTCAGGCTGAGATCGCCTGTGATCTGCAGGTGACCAATCTGGTCGCCGGCGGTCGCGTAGCCGCCACTGGAGCTGCCGCCGGGCTTGAGGGCAGACACGCGGGCGTGGGTGCCAACGTTGTCGGAGAGGCTGACCGAGCCGAGGATGCGTCCGCGGTTGGCATTATCAACGCGCAGGGCACCGACGCCGCCACCGCTGATCAAACCGTCGTAGGTGTAGGAACCACCGGTACGGCCCGTGACGTCGAAGCTGGTGCCGGAGGCCACCGAGATCCAGCGGCTTTCACTGACGGAACCGGAGCCGGTGAGGGCGACCGAGCCGCCATTGATGATCAGGTCGCCGCGCATGGCGCTGACACCGGCGAGGCTGAGCACGCCGGTATTGCTCTTCACCAGCGAGACGTTGCCGTCGAGGGTGCCGCCGTAGGTGCTGGCAGTGGCCTGGTTAACGGTCAATGTGTTGAGGGCAAAGGCGCTGTTGTTGACACTGCCCTGATCACCAGCAAGCGAGGCGACTTCCTGATTGAAGCCGTTCAGGTCGAACATGCCGCTGCTGGTCTCCAGACGCAGATCGGTGCCGACCGGCAGGCTGTTGTTGCGGCCGATCTGCAGGATGCCGTTTTCGACGACGGTCGAGCCTTCGTAGGTGTTGGCGCCGTTGAGCAGGATGATGTCCTGACCGATCTTGGTCAGCCCGCCGGGACCGGTGATGGCACCGTGGATCTGCAGGTAGGAACCGCGCAGGCCCTGATCATTGGGATTGCTGGCGTTCGTCTGGTTGATTTTACCAATGTCGTAAATGCGCGACTGATCCCAGAGGCTGTTGTTGCTGCTCGCATAGGGCTGGCCAAGGAAGGAGTTCGAGGCCAGGTTGAGGGTGATGCCACTGCCGAGCTGATGAATGATGGCGATGTGGTCCCAGTCGCGCGGCAGGTAACCCATGATGGAGCCACCGTCGAGCGTGATGGTCTTGGTGCCGGTCTGGTTGGCCATGATCTGCAGGTGCACACCGGTCGGCAGGATGTGATTGCCAGTGCGGGCTCCGTTGACAGCCCAGCGTTCCATGGCGCCCGGCTGCATGTTCAGGGTCGCTGAGGGAGACCAACCGGCGACGGCGATTTCGAGCACGCCGCCCTGCTCGATGTTGGCCGTGTTGCCGGCACCGCCGAAAGCGCCTGCGTGCAGGACGCGCACTGCGCCCTCGCCGATGGTGATGCTGCGGCCGCCGGTGAAGGACGCCGTGTTGTTGCCGAGGGTGAGCACGCCATCGCCGACCTTGCGCAGGTCGTAGAGCCCGCCGTTGTTGAGGCCGCCGGTGCCGTCACCGGCGCCAAATTGGAAGCCGACAGTGGAGCCGGTGCCGTACGTGTTGGACTCCACCTGCACCTGATAATGGTCATAAAGGGTGACCGTGCCGGTGCGCACCGTGCTGCGGGCACCATCGATCAGGAAGATCATCAACCCTTCCTGGCCTGCACCAGCCACCGCGTTGGTGGTGCGCAGATCAACGTCCGGGATCTGCTGCAGGCGGTCGCTGGCCGTTGGCATGTAGATGCGGTTGACATCATAGCCGGTGATCTTGCCGCCGTTCCAGGTGAAGAGATCCGGACTGCCGCTGTTGAAGTTGTAGCGGACTTCCGACAGGCTGAAGGTGTTGTCACGGTCATTGGCACGGCTGCCATTGAGGATGACCTGGCCCGTGCTGGCTGAACCCGGGGTGAGAAACTGGATGCCGCCGCCGTTGACAACCCAGTTGCCGGTGAACTGCGGCTGATCGCTGCGGATGTTCAGAACCGCCGTGCCAAACTTCGTGACCTGGCTGGCGAAGATCCGGCCGTTGATCTGCAGGGTGTTGCTGGAAGCGTGAATGAGTGCCTCGCTGGTGCCAGTCGCGCCAAAGTAGAGGTCGGTGTTGATGGTCGGCGTGTTCGCGGTATTGAAGTTCGTCAAGCCGCCGCTGTGGATGGTGATCTTGTTGAAGAGACCGTCCGCGCTGACGTTGATGTCGCGCTCCAGGCGCAGGGCGTGAACTTCAAGGTTTGCACCGAGGGTGAAGTTGCTGGCGCCCTCGAGGCTGAGAATCCGAGTACCGTCGTTGACCCCGCCAAGCACGGCCGCGGTCAGAGTCGTCGTGCTGGTGGCAACGTAGTTGTTGGGAGCCCCCCCCTGAGTGATGAGCTGGAAACCGTGACTGCTGTCATACTTGAGGAACTGGCCATCCAAGCGGCTGATGATCCAGGGTGCCACCATCTCGTTGCTCTCCAAGGCGTCGCCATTGGCGGCAAGGAAGCGAGTCGCACTCACCGCCCCGGTACTGGTACCAAGGATGCCGGCTGTGTTGCTGGCATCCACCATGGTGGTGATCATCAACG
>CANNUR010000188.1 GCA_947523045.1 uncultured Prosthecobacter sp. | reverse complement strand
GGTCTTCGACGTGCAGGCGGCGGTTGAGCAGGTCCTCGAGGCGGACGTCGAGGCGCAGTTCGGCGACATGGATGTCGGCCTCGCCCTCGGCGAAGGCTTTTCTCTCGCCGAGTGGTTTGGCGGCCTCGCTGTCGCGCTTGGCGAGATGAACGTCCTTCAGCACGAGGGTGGCCGGGCGCGCGAGCAGGCGCAGGTCGACGTCGCCGATCTGGGCGCGGCAGTTCCACTGGCTTTCCGCCTGGGCGACCCAGGTTTCCGGGCCGAACTGACGGAGGATCCACCAGGAGGCGGCGGCCGCGCCGGCGAGGACAAGCACGACCAGAACGCCGAGCAGGACGAGGAGCTTTTTCATGGCTCGTCAACCTGCCTGTCGTGGGGCGTCCATGCAAGGCCGCAGTGACGGCTCAGCGGAGGCTGCGCGGGATGTAAACCCACTGCATGCCGGCGGCCTTGGCGGCGTCGATGCCGGACTGGCCGTCCTCCAGAACCAGGCAGTCTTCGGGGGCGACGCCGAGGCGTTCGGCGGCCAGCAGGAACATGTCGGGCGCCGGCTTGCCGCGCGCGACGTTGCGAGGCGTGACAATGGTGTCGAACAGGTGCAGCAGATCGTTCGCCTCCAGGCAGGCGCGCACGAGCGGTTCCTCGCTGCCCGAGGCGACCGCGAGCGGGTGACGGCCGTGCAGGGAGCGGGCAAAGTCGGCGACCGGACGCACCGCCGGCACCTGCGGGATGAACTCGCGGAACAGCCCGGCCTTGGTTTCCGCCACGGCGTCGGGATCGATGTCGGTGCCGTGCTGCTCGTTGAGCAGGGCGACCACGTCCTGCTCGCGCACGCCGGCCATGGAATAGAAATAGTCTTCGGTGAAATCGAAGGGCGCGCGGTGGTGCGTGAGCGAGGCGGTCCAGGCCTGGTAGTGCAGCGGCATGGAATCGACGAGGGTGCCGTCGCAGTCGAAGATGAAGGCGCGGAAGGGATGGTCGGGGATGGACAGCATGAGGGACGGTCAAGAAACGGGAAAAGGGGGCGCCGGCAAAGGAAATCCGCGTTCCGAAAGCGCGGGCTTTTTCCACTAGGCGGGCGGCGCGCGGCGGAGTATAAAAACCCCGTCCCTCCCGAGCCGATCATGAAGAACCTGCCCACGGCGTTTCAGCGCCACATCCTGTGGACCGCGGTCACGGCCCTGTCGTTCACGATCATTGGCGCCCTGACCGTCGGCTTCATCCTGCTTGGCACGAGGGTCATCGGCTTCCTGCAGCCGATCCTGACGCCCTTTGCCGTGGCCGGCGTGCTGGCCTACCTGCTGGAACCCGGGGTGGAATGGCTGGAGCGCCGCGGCCTGCGTCGCCAGCCCTCGGTACTGCTCGCCTTCGCGGTTTTCTCGGCGCTGCTCTTTGGGCTCGGCTGGTGGATCGTGCCGAAGCTCTCCGAACAGACCGCCAATCTGGTGAAGAAGGTGCCCGCCTACACGGTCAAGGCCCGCACGGCCGTGCTCGATTTCTCGACGCGCGTCGAGCGCGACTACGGCATCGAACTGATCCCGCACAGCACGCGCAGCGAGTTGCAGCAGGGACTTGAGTCCGCGCCGTCGATCGGGCCGTCGGTGCCACTTCCGGAAGAGGGCCCGGGGGCGAAGCTCGCGGCGGACGAGGCTTTGTCGCTGGCGGAGGGTGAGCTGGATTTCAAGGCCCTGCTCACCGGCGACTGGGTGCGCACGACGCTGCCGGCGGTGGTGGCCAGTGGCTGGAAGTTCATCAAGTCGACCTTTGGCGGTTTCCTCGGCATGTTCGGCTTCCTGCTCTCCTTCATCATCGTGCCGCTCTACCTCTATTACTTCCTGATCGAGAGCGCCAAGATCAAGGAGCAGTGGTCGGACAACCTGCCGCTGCGCGCCAGCGCCTTCAAGGACGAGGTCGTGGCCTGCCTGAGCGAGATCAACACCTACCTGATCGCCTTCTTCCGCGGCCAGCTCTTCGTCAGTTTCATCAATGGCATCGCCACGGGAGTCGGCCTCATGGTTCTCGGCCTCGACTTCGGCCTGCTCATCGGCCTGGCCCTGTGCGTGCTCGGCATCATCCCCTACCTGGGCATCGCCCTCTGCTGGATTCCGTCGGTCCTGATCGGTGCGGTGCAGGGCGGCAGCGCCCTGATTCCCGGCGATCCCTGGTGGGCGCTGCCGCTGGCTGTGACCGCGGTGTTTGCCGTGGTGCAGCAGGTCGACGGCCTGTTCATCTCGCCACGCATCGTCGGCGAGGCGGTGGGCCTGCATCCGATGACGGTCATCGCCAGCGTGCTGGTCTGGACCCTGCTGCTCGGCGGTCTGCTCGGCGCCATCCTGGCCGTGCCGATGACCGCCAGCGTCAAGGTGCTGTTCCGTCGCTACATCTGGCAGGCGCGCATCGCGCCCCAGACGGTGGGCGGTGCCCGCAACATGGAGCCACCGGTGGAAGTGCCGGCCTGATCAGGGTGTCGTCAGACGCAGGGCTCCCGACCAAGAAGGTGCGGCTTTTTCGCCGGGGGCCGGCGTGCCCGGGAGCAGGAAATGGCCGCGACCGCCCTGCAGGCGCGGGATCAGCAGGCCGCTAAGCACGGCCTTGCGCCCTTCATGGAGGAAGCTGCCGCCGAGCAGGCCGGTTTTGGCCTGGAAGGAACCGAGCACCAGCGAGGAGGCGTTTTCCGGCACGCTCACCTTGAGGGCCTCGGTGATTTCGAGCGGCAGGGCAAGGTCGTCGTTGAGGCCGCCACCGTAGAGTTCCAACTGGCGCGCGCCGGCAGCCGGCGGCGTGTAGGGTCCACCGACCAACGCCAGCGCGTGCAGGGGGATGCCGTTGCGGTAGGTGCCGGTGGTGCGCGGTGTCGCCGGGGCGCGGATGAACCAGTCGAGATCGAGACCATCGAGGTCGCCGCTGCCGGCGCTCAGCCGGGCGCTGCCAAGCAAGCTGCCGGTTTTGTTCTGCACCAAGGCGAACAGGCTGGCGCGGCCATCCTCACCGATTTGGGCCGCGTGGGTGAAGCTGCTGCCATCGGCCAGGCGACCAGCCCAGGTGCCGGTGGCCTTGGCGCTGACCTTGAAGGTTGTCCAGCCCTCGCCCTGCGGCAGGGTGGTGGCATCCTCGAAGACTTCCCCGCCGGGTGTGAGGGCGGCGTTGAAGACGCCGGCAGCCGTCTGCGTCGCGCGCCGCCAGGCGCCGAAGGCGGCGCTGGGGGAATTGCCACCATCCTCCAGTTCGCCGTCGAGGCGACCAGCCGCCAGGTCGAGCAAGGCCTCGGTGACCGTGAGCGGGGCGAGCGGTGCCTTGCGCGGGATGTGGAGCGAGAGCGTGGGGTTGCCGCCGCCGGCGGGAACGTCGAGGCTGCCCTTGAAGGCGAAACTCGAGGCGCCGAGCAGCAGTTTGCCACTGCAGGCGCCGGTCTGGGTGAGGGTGAGCAGGACGGTGCCGCCGAGGCCGCCATTCATGGGGTCGCTGCGGCCGATCACGCCGCTGAAGACGCCGGCGGCGCCCGTGGGCAGCGGGTGAATGGTCCAGGGCAGCAGGGGGGAGACGGCTTTGCCGGCGAGGTTGCTGACGGTGATTTTCACCTGGTAGGGCACGAGGGCGCCCTTGACGTGGCGGGCTGCGGTGGGTTTGCCGTAGAGGATGCCGGTAAGCGGGTCGATCTTGACTCCGGGCGGCAGGCCGGCGGCTGCGAACTTGGCGGGATTTTTCAGGCAGGGGATCTGCAGGCCGGTGATGTCCTGGCTGACGCGGGCATCGGTGAAACTGAACGGCTGCAGTTCGGGTGGAGCCTCGACCACGGCCACGCTGGTGTTGCCCTGAGTGCCCTGGAAGCTGCCATCGGGCGTGCTGAGGGTCACCTGGCAGGTGTAGGTGCCTGCGCGTTCCGCTTGGATGCCGGTGATCTTGAGGGTTTTTGTGGTGATGCCGTTGACTCCGTCGCCGGCGGCGACCGGTTCGCCTTCGTGCAGCCACAGGTAACTGGCGCTGGCGCCGGGGGGCAGGGTAACCTTGCTGGCCAGTGTCAGGCTGCCGTTGAGTTTGACGGCGACGTTGGCAGGTGGTTTTGCGGCGACGGCAAGCCAGAGAGGGGTGGAGGTGGCTGAGCTGTAGCTGTTGGTGACGGTTTGCTGGTAAACGCCGGCGTCGGAAGTCTTCAGTGACTTGAAGAGCAGGCCGGCGGTCGAGGTCTTGAGTTCCTTGCCATTTTTGCGCCAGCGGTAGGTTTTGGGATTGGCACCCGTGACGATGGGATCGAGGCGCAGCTCGGTGGTGGCGATGGCGAGACGCGAGGCGAGCGCCTGGCTGAACAGCGGCTGCAAGGGCAGTCCTTGGGCGGCGAGGTTGACCTGCATGATGTTGGCGCCGCTGGCGGGGAAACTCGACGTAAGACGAACCGTGGCGCTTTTGCTGCCAGCGAAGTCGGGGGAGAAGGCGATGCTGAACGTCGTGCTGGCACCCGGTTGCAGGCTGGTTACAGGCGGAGGAACGAGGACAAACTCGCTCTTGTGTGGGCTGGTGGCGGTGAAGGCGACGTTGAGTCCGGTCAGCGGCGCACCGCCGGTGTTGCGGACCGTGAAGGTGCGGGCGGTGCCGGTGGTTTCCACGAGCACTGGAGCCAAGGTCACTGCGGCGTTGTAGGCAAGCGCGCTGCCTGCCGGTTCTTCGACGGTGATGACGGGCGCGGTGCCAAGGCCGGAGAGCTCGATCAGGGTCGGGTTTTCATCGGCATCATTGCTGGCGAGGCGCAAGGTGGTGGTGCGGGTGCCGGCGGCGAGCGGGGCGAAAATCACGCTGAAGCTCGTGGTTTGGCCGGGATGCAGGCTGTTGACAAAACCGGCGGTGACCGGCGGGAAGTCGCCGGTGTGGGTGCCGGTTTGGCTGAGGGCGAGACCTGTGAGCGTGTCGTCACCGGTGTTTTTCACGAGGAATTGAAAGCTCGACTGCGTCCCCATGGGGGTGGCGGGGAAAGCGCGTCCGTCGCCGCTGGTGAGTGTGATGTTGACGGGTTGTTCGACGAGTTCGACGACGATCTCGGGATTGACGCCGCTGCCGGAGAGCGGCACCACGAAGGGGTTCTCATCGGCGTCATTGCTGCTGATGCGCAGTTCGGCCGAGCGCGCGCCTCGCGCGCCAGGAGTGAAGGTGACGGTGAAGGTGGCGGAGGTGCCGGGGGCGAGGTCGGCCAGGGTGTCCGTGCTCGGCGCGAAGTCGTCGGCCTGATCCCCCACCGGGGTCAGGGTCAGGCCGGTGAGCGTGGCGGTGCCGGTGTTGTCGAGGCGAAAACTGAGACTGCCACTCGAGCCGAGGGCGACACTGCCATAGCTGCGCGCTTCGCCGCTCTGCAGTTCGGTCGCCGCCGGTTGGCGCAGGGCGATTTCCGGGGCGGGAGGGACGCCGGTGCCGTTGAGGTGGATGACATAGGGCACGTCGGGCGAGACACTGCTGATGACGCGCAGTTCAGCGGCACGCGCGCCGAAATCGGCGGGGGCGAAGGTGACCGCCACGGTCATGCTCTGGCCGGGCGGTAGGCTGTCGGAGGCCAGGGGCGGAAAACTGTAGTCAGCCGCTTCCGGTCCGGCAAGGCTGGCCACAAGGCCGTCGAGGTCGGCGGTGCCGATGTTTTTGAAGGTGAAGTTGAAGGTCTTGCTGTAGCTGGTCGCCACCTCGCCAAAGTCGCGGGCGGAGTCGCTGGGCAGGGGCGTGCCGGCGGGTTGTTCGATGACCAATTCGGGGGCGGCGCCAATGCCCGTGAGGCGAATGTCGTAGGGACTTTCATCCTCGTCATCGCTGAGGATCTGCAGTTGGGCGAGATGCGCACCGAGGGTGGTCGGCTGGAAGGTGATGGTGAAGGTGCCGGACTCGCCGGGCTGGAGCACGGCCGGCAGGTTCGCGCGGTCCGCCTGAAAGTCGTCGGCATCGGTGCCGCTGATGGCAACCGCGAGGCCGGTCAGGGCCTCAGTGCCGCTGTTGAGTACGGTGAAGGTGCGGGTGCCGATGTTGTTGAGC
>CANNUR010000187.1 GCA_947523045.1 uncultured Prosthecobacter sp. | reverse complement strand
ACGCACGACTGCCCATTCCCTTCGAGGATCATGGCGGGATGGAAGTCGATTTCCTTTGCGAACAGCTCAAGCTGGTTGTCGAACTCGACGGCCATCAGCATCTGCTGGACGCCAGCGCTTACCGACGAGATCGCAGGAAGGATCTCCTGTTGCAAAGCCACGGCTATCTTGTGGCACGTTTTCTGGCCGAAGATCTCGGCAAAGATCTGGAGGGTGTGCTTGATGCCGTCCTGCGTCTGATAGCGACACGCGAGCGCGCTGCTGCCGGCGCGGTCGTTCACCCTCCGTGAGGATATGCCGCTGACAGACAGGTTCCCGCGTGTCACACCGTAGTACGGACGGTCGCTCCTCCGGCCACTGTCCCCATGAAACGTCGTTCCCTTCTCAAGCTCGCTGCCGCCGGTGCGGCGGCGCATCTCGACCCGGTCCTGATCGCCAGGGAGGCCGGGCATGTGGCGCACTTCCCCAAGGGCAAGGCCGAGCACGTCATCCACATCTGGCTCGGCGGCGGCGCGGCGCAGGTCGACACCTGGGATCCGAAGGCACTCGGCGATGCCAAGGCGAAGAAGGCCGGCAGCTACTACCCGAGCATCGACACCAGCATGCCCGGCGTCAAGGTGTGCGAACACCTGTCGCGCTGCGCCAAGCTGATGGAGCACATCACCGCGGTGCGCACGGTGAACCACGACGTCATCGACGAGCATGCCGCCGCCTCGAACCGCATGCACACGGGGCGCCAGGTCAGCGGCACGACGGTCTATCCCTCGCTCGGCTCGATCATCGCCCATGAACGCGGTGCGGCGGCCGAGGGCGTGCCGGCGTACGTGCTCATCGGATATCCGAACTTCTCGCGCGGCCCGGGTTTCCTCGGCGCCAAGGCCGGTTTCCTCTACCTGCTCGACACCGAGGCCGGCCCGGCCGGCCTGAAGCGGCCCGAGCACGTGCTCGACCCGCGCCAGAGCCGGCGCGAGCAGTTGCTGGCAACGATGCGCACGAGCGCGAAGGAATTGCGCGGCAGTCCGATCCTCGAGCAGTACGACAGCACGCTGGTGGAGAGCCTGCAGCTCGCCGGCCCGAAGTTCATGGAGGTTTTCGACCTGAAGTCCGAGAAGGGCGAGCTGCGTAGTGCTTACGGCAGTGAGTTCGGCCAGCGCTGCCTGCTGGCGCGGCGCCTCATCCAGCGCGGCGTGCGCTTCATCGAGGTCTCGCACAACCTCAACTTCGTCAACGGCACCGGCTGGGACACCCACAATCAGGGCCAGCTCAAGCAGCACGTGCTCATCCAGGACCTCGACCAGGCGATGAGCACCCTCATCACCGACCTGCAGGCCCACGGCCTGCTCGACAAGACGCTCATTGTCGTCAACACCGAGTTCGGCCGGCCCTCCGACTTCGATGGCGGCGGCGGCCGCGGCCACCAGGGCAGCGCCTTCAGCGTCGTGCTCGCCGGCGGTGGCCTGAAGCACCGCGGCGCCTACGGCGTCACCGATGACCTGTCGAAGACGCCGGTCGAAAACCCGGTCTCGGTGCCCGACCTCTTCGCCACCGTGCTCGCCGACCTCGGCATCGATCCGGCCAAGGAACTCTACGACGGCGATCGCCCCGTGCCGATCACCGACCGCGGCCGGCCGGTGCAGGCGCTGTTTGGCTGACGACCCTTTGGGTTCTGCCATCTCTCCGTCACGGATTTCTGCCTTCTCCTCTGCCATGCTGTCACGCCTGCTGCTCGCCCTGATCTTTGGCTTCGCCGTTGCCGCGCCCGCGGCTCACATCGTCATCATGGCAGTCGAGGAACCGGACAACTACGATGCGGTCAACTCGATGCGCGCCTTCGCCGAGCGCGAGCTGCGGCCGCTCGGCCACCGCGTGACGCTGGTCGAGGGCGACAAGCCGGTGAAGCATCACTTCGCCGGCCTTGTCGAGGCGCTGCGCGACGCGGACCTGCTCGTCCTGTTTTCGCGCCGGCGCTTCCTGCCGGAAGAGCAGATGGCCGCCGTGCGCGCGCACCTGAATGCCGGCCGGCCGCTGCTCGGCATCCGCACCGCCAACCATGCCTTCATTCCGCGCCCGAAGGACATCGTCGATCCCGGCCTGACGATCTGGCCCGAGTTCACCCGCGAGGTGCTCGGCGGCGAAAACACCGGTTACGAAACCCAGGGCCTGCCCTACACGGTCGCTGTCGCGCCGGGTGCGACCGCCAGCCCGCTGCTTGCCGGTGTCGATCCCGCCAAGCTGCGCGGGTACCAGTCGCTCTACCGTGTGCTGCCGCTCGCCGGCGACGCCGTGCCGCTGCTCATCGGCTCAGCCGGTGAGGGCGCCACCTCACCGCCGCAGCCGGTCGCCTGGACGCGCGCGTATGGCCCGAAGAGCGCGCGTGTCTTTTACACCAGCCTGGGCGCGCCCGAGGATCTGCAGATCCCCGACGCGCGCCGCCTGCTGGTCAATGCGGTGGCCTGGACGCTGGACCGGTGATGGACGGGGAGCGCGCTTTTTTTGCCACAAGCCTGTGGGCGCGCTTAGGATGAGGTTGCATGCCCGATCCCTCCGTCACCCGTCGCGGACCGTTCCTGACCACGCACTGGTCGCTGGTGCTGCAGGCGCGCGGCACGGCACCGGCTGCCGCCTCGCTGGAGGCGCTCTGCCGCCAGTACTGGCCGCCCCTGTACGCCTACATCCGCCAGCGCGGCCATTCGCCCCAGGATGCCCAGGACCTGACCCAGGCTTTCTTTGCCCGCCTGCTGGAGAAGCACTGGCTCGAGGCCGCCGACCCCGCCCGCGGTCGTTTCCGCTCCTTCCTGCTCATGGCCCTGAAACGGTTTTTGGCCAATGCATGGGATCACGAACGCGCGCAGAAGCGCGGCGGCGGCGCGGTGTTCGCCCTTGATCCCCAGGAGCTGGAACGCCTGCCGCTCGCCGATCCGGCGGCGCTTCCCGGCGAGATGTTGTTTGATCGGCAGTGGGCGCTGGCCCTGCTCGAGGCCGTGATGCGCCGGCTGCGCGCCGAGCACGCCGCGGCGGGCAGGCTCGCCGAGTACGAGCAGCTCAAGCCCTGCCTCACCGCCGAGCGCGGCGAACTCGATTACGCCGCCCTCGGGGCCGCCCTCGGCCTGACGCCCGTGTCCGCACGCAGTGCCGTGCACCGGCTGCGCAAGCGCTTCCGCGATCTCTTCCGCGAGGAGGTCGCCGCCACCGTCGATGACCCGGCCGAGATCGACGACGAACTGCGCGCGGTGGTGGCCGCCCTCGAGGCCGGCTGACATTTTTTCGCGTCACTTTCGCCACAACCGCGGCTGCCTGCTTATCTCCCTTGCATGACCCCCTCTGATCCCGCGCCCTACGACGACCCCCTGGTGGACGGGTTGAGCGCCCGTCGCCTTGGCGCGCTCAACTTCACGGTCGACACCCTGCCGCAAGACGGTCCCGCACCGGCCATCCTGTCGCCCGAGGCCCTGGCCCCGTTTTTCCCCCAGCTCGACATCTTGGAATGCCTGGGGCGCGGCGGCATGGGCGTGGTGTACAAGGCGCGGCAGAAATCGCTCAACCGCCTGGTCGCTCTCAAGCTGCTCGCGCCGGAACGCGCGGAGGATCCGGCCTTCGCCGCCCGCTTCGAAACCGAGGCGCATGCGCTGGCCGCGCTCAACCATCCGAACATCGTCGGGGTCCACGACTTCGGTCGCGCCGGCGGCTATTATTACCTGCTCATGGAGTTCGTTGACGGCCTCAACCTGCGCCAGGTGCTGCAGGGCGGGCGACTCAGCCCGGTGCAGGCGCTCGACCTGATCCCGCCGCTCTGCGACGCCCTGCAGTGCGCCCACAACCGCGGCATCGTCCATCGCGACATCAAGCCGGAGAACCTGCTGCTCGACAAGGCCGGCACGGTGAAGGTCGCCGACTTCGGCATCGCCAAGATGCTGCACCGCGCGGCCGAGGCGGGCTCCGACCAGGGCCCGGCCCCGGCCGGGGCCTCGCTGCCCTTTGGCACGCCTGACTACGCCGCGCCCGAACAGGCCGACGGCCGGGCGGACCACCGCTCCGACCTCTACTCGCTCGGCGTCGTGCTCTACGAGATGCTCACCGGCGAGCGACCGCACGGGCCGGTGGTACCGCCCTCGCGGCGGGTGCAGGTCGATGTGCGCATCGATGAGATTGTCCTGCGCGCCCTGGAAAAAACCCCGGAGCTGCGCTTCGCCACCGCCGCAGAATTCCGCACCCAGGTGCAGGCGGCGGGTGGCAGCGGCACGCCGGGCAAAAACGATCTCTCGCGCTTCACCGACGATCCGAAAAACTGGCACCTTTGGTTCATCTACTTCTGCCGCGAGGATCCGCGCATCGCCGTGCCCAAGCGCATCGCCGGCCTCGGCTGGACGCTCAACTTCGCCAACCCCTGGGCCGTGCCCTTCCTGGCCGCGCTCTGCGGGGGTGTCTGGGCGGTCTACCGCCTGCTCGAAGCCTACGGCCTGAGCCGTCGCTACGGCACCTGGAGCATGCTGATCCTGCTGCTGCTCATCGTCCTGCTCTTCCAATGGCTCTCCAATCCCAGCCGCCCCGCCAAACGCCCATGAAACCCGCTGCTGCCACCTCCGCCCGCCAAGCCCTCGCCCTGCGCCTCGCCGCCCTCGTCATGTTCACCGGCCTGCCCGGTGTCCTGCTGCCGGGGCAGTCGCTGGAAAAATTCTCCTGGTTCGTTGGCTACGGCCAGCCGCGCCTCGATCCACTCTCCATCTTCATGACGGCCGATGCCGCCAGCGCCTCGGTTCTGCTCGGTCTCGTGCTCGGCTTCCTCGCCCGCGACCCCGAGCGCTACCAGCCGCTCGTGCGCCTGCTCAGCCGCGCCTTCCTGGTGGCCTCGCCGGTCTGGATCAGCCTCGGCCTGCAGTGCCCGCTGCCGTGGTGGTGGACGGCTTCCGCCGCGGCGGGCCTGCTCGCCCTCGGCCTGGCCCTGCGTGCAACGGCCGCGACGAATGCCTGAGACAGGACATCGCTTGAACTGCGATAAGCCGCCCGCAGGCCTCGTTGTCTGCAGATGCTCCGTCTGCTCGCCCTTTGCTTCCTGCTGCTGCTGCCCGCGGTCGCCCAGCCGCCGAACATCGTCTTCATCCTCGCCGATGACCTCGGGTATGGCGATCTCGGTTGCTACGGGCATCCCAAGTTCCGCACGCCGCGGATCGATCGCCTGGCGAGCGAAGGCGTGCGCCTGACTCAGTTCAACACGCCCGCGCCCTTCTGCGCGCCGACCCGTGCCGCCCTGCTCACGGGCCGCTACCCCTTCCGCTGCGGCATGACCGCCAACCCGGCGCCCGACGCCACGCCCGAGGCCGATGCCGTGGCGCTGCCGGCGAGTGAAGTGACGCTTGCCCAGGTGCTCAAGAGCGCGGGCTACGCGACCGCCCTTTTCGGCAAATGGCATCTCGGTCATCACGCCGGTTCGCTGCCCACCGACCGCGGCTTCGACGAGTATCTGGGCATCCCGTACTCGAACGACATGCGCCCGGCGCACTTGCTGGAGGGATCGAAGGTCGTCGAGTATCCGGTCGTGCAGGCCACGCTGACCGAGCGACTTTCGAAGCGGGCGGCCGACTTCATTCGGCGCAGCGCCGGCCAGCCGTTTTTTCTGCTCTACGCCGATCCCATGCCGCACAAGCCGCTGGCCGCCTCGGAGGCCCACTACCGGCAAAGCGGTGCCGGCTTGTATGGCGATGTCATGCTCGAACTCGATGCCGGGGTCGGTCGCGTGCTCGACGCGCTCGCGCAGGCCGGGGTGGCCGACAACACTTTGGTCGTGTTCACCAGCGACAACGGCCCCTGGTTCGGTGGCAGCACCGGCGGTCTGCGCGGCATGAAGTCGACGCAGTGGGAGGGCGGCTACCGCGTACCGATGATCGCGCGCTGGCCGGGGCAAATCCCGGCGGGCCGGGTGAGCGATGGTTTGGGCATCACCATGGACCTGTTTGCCACGGCCGTGAAGGCCACCGGCGCGGCCTTGCCGGACGCGCGCGTGCTCGACGGTCGCGACCTGCTGCCCCTGCTGCGCGG
>CANNUR010000186.1 GCA_947523045.1 uncultured Prosthecobacter sp. | reverse complement strand
CGGCATGGGCCTGTTCCGCCGAGTCGGCATGGACTGGCAGGTGGCCCTGCCCCTGCCCTGGAGCAGCCTGGTGCTGTGGAAAACCCTGGAGGGCATGCTGCTGGCCAGCTGGGGCCTGCTCGTGCTCAGCGCCCCCGTGCTGGCCGCGCTGGGCCGGGTCTACGACGCCGGACCGGCCTTCTATCTCGCCGGCCTGCCCGCCCTGCTCTGCCTGGTCGCCCTGGCCGCCTGCCTGTCGACCTGGCTGCTGCTGCTGCTCGTGCGCCACGCCCGGCGGTCCTGGTGGAAGCCGGTCGCCGGCCTCGGGCTGCTGCTGCTCTTCGTGCTGCTGCGGCCCTGGTTCGGCGCCGAGGATCCCGGCCAGCGCGATCTGGTGGCGAGCCTGCAGGCGGTCATGCGCCACTCGGAAATCTGCACCCACCCGCTGCTGCCCAGCTCCTGGGTGGCCGAGGTGCTGTTTGCCGCCGCCGGTCGTGGCACGCCGGGCAACGCGCTCTTTCACCTGCTGCTCCTGCTCGCCCACGCCCTGCTGGCCCTGCACCTCACCGCCCGCTTTGGCACCCGCCTGTTTTATCCCGCCTGGCACCGGATCATGACCGCCGCGCCCTGGTTCCGCGGCAGCGCAGCCACCCTGCCCTGGTTTCGCCGGCCCACCCCCGCGCGGCCGTCGCGCCCGGGCCGCGCCGAACGCGCCCTGCTCGCCAAGGACGTGCGCACTTTCCTGCGCGAGCCGGCGCAGTGGGGCCAGTGCCTGGTCATCTTCAGCCTGCTGCTGATCTATACCCTCAACCTGCAGCGTCTCGGCCACAACCTGCAGAGCACCTTCTGGGTCACGGTCATCAGCCACCTCAACCTGCTTGTCTGCTGCCTGGCCCTGTCGACCCTGACCACGCGTTTTGTCTTCCCGCAAATCAGTCTGGAAGGCCAGCGTCTGTGGATCCTCGGCCTGTCGCCGCTGTCGCTGGGTCGCATCATGGATCTCAAGCTGCGCCTGGCCAGCAGTGCCATGGCCCTGCTGACACTCCTGCTCATTCTGCTCTCCTGCCTGACGCTCGCCCTGCCCTGGCAGCGCAGCCTCGTCTTCGGCGGTGCCGTCATTCTCATCAGCTACGGCCTCAACGCCCTCGCCCTCGGCCTGGGCGCCTGGTTGCCCAACTTCCGCGAACCCAATCCCGCGCGCATCATCTCCGGCTTCGGCGGCACCCTCTGCCTGGTCAGCAGTTTCCTATACATCCTGCTCAGCGCCGGCGTGCTCGCCGCGCCGGAAATCTACCGCTGGAAACTGCAAAACACCGGCCACCCCCTGTCCGTCACCCTGCTGCAGGATGCCTTGGCCCTGTTATTGGTGTTCTTTCTAACATTGTTTTTCGGCACCCTGCCCTTCCGAGTTGCAAAAAATCGCACAAAACATCTGGATTACCTTGGAAAACTATAATATTTTTATCGCTAAGTTATCAAGCGATAATCATGTTGCGCCGTCCGCCGCCCTCCGCCGCTCCTGCTCAGGACCACGTCTTTCGCTTCGACGAGGCGCCTGAGTTCGGTGGCGATTTCACGGACGACGACCGTCAGGGTGAAAACGTCGAGCGCCAGGTCCGCGAAGCCCAGGAGCGTCTCACCAAGCTGCGCCAGGAGCAGGAACAGATCGAACAGGAGCGGCGTTTGCTGGAAACGCTCAAGCAGAAGCAGGCGCAGTTCATCCATGGCCGTGAAAGCCTGGCCGGCGTGCTGGAACAGCACCTCCATGCCATCGATCAGGATCTCGACAGCACTCGGCATTATCTTGAAGACCTGAACGCCGCCCAGCGCGACTTCCGTGCCCGGCTCGATGAGCTGCGCAGTTTCCTGCCCGAACGCTGGCACCGCAACCAGCTCGAGCAGGAGCTCGATCACGCCCTCAACAGTCTAATGGAGGCGGAAGCCAGTTTTGAAAAGGGCCTGCGCCGGCTCGCCGCCAGCCAGCCGGCCGGCGTCGCCAACCTCGAGTCCGGTGCCGCGCCTGCCGCCCGCCGCAACGCCGACCCCGCCAGTGCCGACGACAGCCGTGCTTGGCTGCGCCGCGGCTTCGCCTTCACCCTGCCGCTCAGCATCACCCTGATCCTCGGCCTGATCCTGGCCAAACTCCTGTTTTAACCCTCTCCCGCCATGGCCTTCAGCGTCAGCAACAAACGCGTTCGTTCCAGCCGCAGCAAGTCGGTCAAGGAAAGCCTCAGCCGTCCGGCCCCCGGCAATGACATCCATGATCTTACCAGCCGCTCGCGCCAGCTGCAGGCGGAAATTCACCGCCTTGAGGTGGCGATCACCCAGGCGCCCATCGAGATGACCCGTCAGCGCATTGCCAGCCGCAACACCCTGCCGCCGCTGGGCTCCGCAGACCGCAGTGTCCGCAAGGCTCAGCGCAAGCCACTGCAGCAGCGCCGCGCCGACCGCAACCGCCGGCTGGCGCTCTATCTCGAGTTCGCTGTCGTCGTTGCCGTCCTGGCGGCCTCCTTCGGCTGGCTGCGCCAATGGCTGCAGTACTGAGCGGCATGAAGTCTGCACGCGGCGCCCCGACCCGTCCTGCGCCAGAACTGCCTCTGACCGAGACCACCGTCGACGGCAGCCACACCCAGCGCTGGTGCCTGGAGGCGACGGACTGCCCCGCCCTTGCCGCCGTCCGTCTCGCCCGCGTCGGCATCGACGATGCCTGGCATCCCTACCGGCGCGTGCGCCTGCAGCCCGCCGGCAGTTTCGTCATGGTCGGCCTGGAGGGCTCCGGCCGCGTCCTGCTCGACGGTCGCTGGCAGAACCTGAGTGCCGGCCAGGCCTGCCTGGCGCCGCCGCGCGGCGTCAACGCCTTCCACGCCGTGCCAGGCAAACGCTGGCGCTTTCTGTGGGCCCGCTACGACGAGCCGGTCTTTGTCGCGCCCCTGGTGAGCGCCGCCTCACCGGTCCGTCTCAAGGTCGACACCGACCAGTTCGACCACATCTGGCAGGGCCTGCGCGGCGAGTGGCTGGGCGCGCGCGACAGCCATGCCCTGCATCACTGGATCGAACTGCTGCACCTGCAGCTGCGCCGGCTGGCCAAACCCTGGCAGAAGGACGAGCGCTTGCGCCGCCTCTGGGATGAGGTGGAAGCGCGGCTGGCCGAGGACTGGACGGTCGCCTCGCTGGCCCATGCCGCCCACGTCAGCCAGGAGCACTTCCGCCGCCTGTGCTGGAAGGAACTCGGCCGCAGCCCCATGGCCCACCTGACCTCGCTGCGCATCCGCGCCGCCCAGCAGCTGCTCACGCGCAGCGATGACAAGCAGGAATTTGTCGCGCGCCAGGTCGGCTACCGCAGCCCGATCGCCTTCGCCCGCGCCTTCCAGCGCTGGGTCGGCTGCCTGCCCTCGGACTACCGCCACCGAAGCTGAACGGGTGCGTTTCAGTCAGGTGCCGGTGGATGTTGTCTTGCCAAGCCCCCGGCATCCGTGGCGTTCTATGCGCATGCACCGCCTTTCGTCCCTCCTGGCCCTCGGCTGCCTTCTCGCCGTGCCCGCCCGCTCCGAACCCGTCTCGCTGTTCGACGGCCGGACACTCGACGGCTGGGTGTTTGATCCCGCCGTCTGGCGCGTCGAGGACGGCTGCATCACCGGCGGCTCGACGACGCAGAAGATCCCCAAAAACTTCTTCATCCACACGCAGCGCTCCTTCCTGAACTTCGAGCTGAAGCTCAAAATCAAGTGCAGTGGCGATCCGAAGACCGGCATGATCAACTCCGGCATCCAAATCCGCTCCGTGCCCGACGGCACCGCCATGAGCGGTTATCAGATCGACTGTGGCGCCGGCTGGTTTGGCAAGATCTACGATGAGCATCGCCGCAACAAGGTCATCTGGTCGCCCACGCCCGAGCAGCAGTCGGCGCTGGACAAGGTCGTGGATGTCTTTGGCTGGAACGACTACGTCATTCGCGCCGAGGGCCCACGCCTGCGCACCTGGATCAACGGCGTGCTCTGCATCGACTACACCGAGACCGATCCAAACATCGCGCTCGACGGCCACATCGCCCCGCAGGTGCACAGCGGCGGCGCCTGCCTCGTGCAGGTCAAGGACGTCACGATTGAGGAATTGCCGCCCACGCCCGGCGTCCCCACCTGGCAGAGCATTGGCGGCCTGGAGGGCATGAAGGCGAAGCTGCCGCCAAAACCCGCCGCCAAGAAAGCAGCGCCAAAACGCGACATCAGCTACAACAACGTGCAGGGCAGCGCCCTGACCGCGCAGGAGCAACTGCAAAAATTCAAACTGCCCGAAGGCTACGAAATCGAACTCGTCGTGCAGGAGAGCGAAGGCCTCGGCAAATTCGTCAGCGTCTATTTTGACCAGCGCGGCCGGATGTGGACGCAGACGGCGCTGGAGTATCCGATTGATGCCAATGAAAACCCCGCCGCCGCCGAGGCGGTGTACGCGGGCAAGGGCAAGGACAAGGTGCTCGTCTATCCGCGCGAGTCGTTGAACGGGAAAATCCCCGCGGGTGGACTCACCAATCCGACTGTTTTCGCCGACGGCCTCGCCATCCCGCTCGGCATCCTGCCCTGGGGCGCGGGCGATACCTGCTACGTGCAGCACGGCCACGATCTGAAGCTCTACAAGGACACCAACGGCGACGGCAAGGCGGACAGCTTTGACGTCGTGCTCACCGGCTTTGGCGTGCAGGACTCGCACCTGTTTCCGCATCAGTTCACGCGGGCGCCCGGCGGCTGGATCTGGATGGCCCAGGGTCTCTTTAACAACAGCCAGGTGCGCAAGCCCGGCAGCGACCAGGTCATTGATTGGCCGAAGTGCAGCATGGCGCGCCTGCGGCCCGACGGCAGCGAATTTGAAGTCACCAGCACCGGCCCGAACAACATCTGGGGCCTCGTCATCACCGGCGAAGGCGAGACCTTCATCCAGGAGGCCAACGACTACGGCTACCCGGTCATGCCCTTCCACGAATACGCCTATTACCCCGGCGGCATGGAGGCGCTGAAGAAGAGTTATCAGCCCGACTTCCCCCCGCAGGCCGACTTCCGCATGGGCGGCACCGGCTTGAGCGGGCTGGCGCTGATCGAAAGCGGTCCGCTCTCGCCCAAGGGGGTTTCGGCTCCCGCCGAAGCCACCCACGTGATGGCCGTCGCCAATCCCATCACCTCGAAAATCCAGACGATCGCGATGCACCGCGACGGCGCGTATTGGAAGCTTGCCCAACTCCCCGACCTCCTCACCTGCGACGATCCCTTCTTCCGCCCGGTCGCCCTGACCAACGGTCCCGATGGCTGCCTCTACATCGTCGACTGGTACAACAAGATCATCTCGCACAACGAGGTGCCGCGCGCGCACCCGGACCGCGACAAGACACGCGGCCGCATCTGGCGGGTGCGGCCGATGGCGGCGAAGGCCGAAGTGGCGGATTTCACGAAGCAGAGCCGGGAGGAACTCACCGCCATGCTCGACCAGCCCCCCCTCGGCCGGGCCCATCTGGCCTGGCAGGAACTGCAGGATCGCGGGCAACTGCCGACGGAGCACTGGGCTGGCCGCGAGTACCTGGCGGACTCCACGTTTGGCAAGATCACACGCCTGGGGCGCCAGCTCACCGCCGACACCCTTCCGGAACTGCTCGCCTTCGCCCAACCCAGCCTGCCCGGTCCGCTGGCCCCATCCTCCCGCGGCCCGAAACAGATCCCCGTGCGCGAGGCCTACGACCGCGAGTTCGAGCGCTTCCTCGTCCGCCTGTTCCTCGAGCGTCACCCCGACCTCGTCGCCCCATTCCTCGACTCGGAATCCGCCGCACAGCTGCCGGTGGAAGCCCGCGTGCTCGCCTCGCTGGCCTTGGAGCCGAAGGCCAGCGCCTCCCGTGTCGCCAAACTGCTGCCGCAGCTCGACCGCGCCCCGAACGATGAGGAACTGCTGCGCCTTGCCCAGTTCCCCGAAGAACTCGGCGTCGAAGAGGCGCTCAAGGCGCTTGAAGAGATTGTACGCAAACTCGAAAGTGGAGAAGCGGCGCTCGACGAATCGATCGCGCTCTACGAACAGGGCCACAAATTGCGCGCGCAGTGCCAAGC
>CANNUR010000185.1 GCA_947523045.1 uncultured Prosthecobacter sp. | reverse complement strand
CGGACATTCTCGAAAAAGTGAAACGCGGAAGGATCAAACTCAATAATTTACAGTCTGCTTGACGGACTACACTAGTGTTTCTCTATCTGAAGCACGTGCTCAGTACGAACAACAAGTCGCGCCGTCTTACATTGTTCTGTCCAACGATCGGCGAAGCGCAGTCGAAATGGATCAGCGCCCCACGTGGACCTCTGTGCCGGATTGCTATGTGTTCCCTCCGAACCTGGCGTGGACCATGGCGTTCACGCACGAAGATGACTGGTTGGGGCCCTACTTCGCGGTGAACCAGCAATACGAACGGCTGAATAGAGAAAACCTGGACAAGATTCGCAAGACGCAAGACATTGAGGCGGCAAAAAAGAAGGGCTGGATGTGAAGCGGACGCCTAACCATGCCATCGCATGGGGTATCCAGACGGCTGGCCACCCCGCATGTCAAACATTTGATCAAAAAATGGCAGTGAAGACGACATGCAGAATTTGTGGTGCTGATATCCTTCAGACCACGGCCAACGCCACCGACAACCGCTGCATGCCATGTTGGAAGGATCCTGGCCGTATCGAACGAAAAGAGAAGACCGCGAAGGCCTACACTGAAGAGCGCGAAAGACTGAGACGAGATAAGAGGATCGTTCGGGAGTTTTCAAAGGAGCCATTTGACGATCCCTACACCATCCTTACCCAGTTCACTCACCTGCTCTATTTCGATGGCCTCGGCCAGACTGACGTCGATGAGATTCTCGCCGTTCTTCACAGTCTCAAACATGTCGACGCTCCAAAGTGCGAGGCAGCGATTCACGGCCTCTTGGACTTCATCGAGGCAGGATGTTCGCCAGAGGGATACTTTGATCCCGAACGGGTCGAGGAATTCCTCATATCCAACGAAGAGCTTGGGACACACGAGAAGAGTTATGAAGTGGCGAACGAAGCTGAGAACCCGATTGAACAGCTCAAAGCCAAGTTGGCAGATTAACCAAACCGAACAAGACGGTGGTGGATCGTGATTACAACCTTTAACCCTGTTGCGAAGCGGCGCTCCCGGTAGCGGGTGCCAGCGCTTGAACGTTCCCCACCCCCGTCTTCCCCCTCGGCCACGCTTGACCGGGGGGATTCCCCGCTCTTTGCTCGGGGTTCACCTGCATGACCCGCAAGACCCCTGAACAACTCCGCTCCTGGCGCTGGTACGGCCGGGATGAACTGCGTTCCTTTGGCCATCGTTCCCGCGCCAAGCAGGCGGGCTGGGGGGCGGAGGATTACGTCGGCAAGCCGATCATCGGCATCCTCAATTCCTGGTCGGAACAGAACTCCTGCCACATGCACCTGAAGCTGACCGCCGACGCCGTGCGGCGCGGCATCCTGCAGGCGGGCGGGCATCCGATGGAGATCCCGGTGCTGTCGGCGGGCGAGCAGCTCACCAAGCCGACGGCGATGTTCCATCGCAACCTGCTGGCGATGGAGACCGAGGAAGTGCTGCGCGGCAACCCGCTCGATGCGGCGGTGCTGCTCGGCGGTTGCGACAAGTCGACGCCCGGCCTGCTCATGGGCGCCTTCAGCATGGACATCCCGGTCATCTACATGCCCTGCGGACCGATGATCAAGGGCAACTGGCGCGGCGAGACGCTGGGGTCCGGCAGCGATGTCTGGAAGTTCTGGGACGAGAAACGCGCCGGCAAGCTGTCCTGGGAGGAGTGGTGCGAGATCGAGGACGGCATCGCCCGCAGTCCGGGGCACTGCATGACCATGGGCACGGCCTCGACCCTGACCGCGCTCGCCGAAACCCTCGGCCTGTGCATCCCCGGCGCCTCCTCGATCCCGGCCGTCGACAGCGCCCACCTGCGCATCGCCGCGGCGGCGGGTCGCCAGTGCGTGGAGAACGCCTGGCTCGACCTGAAGCCCTCGGCCCTGGTCACCGAGCGCTCGTTTGAAAACGCCATCGCGGTCGACATGGCCCTGGGCGGCAGCACGAACGCCATCGTCCACCTCATCGCCATGGCGGGCCGGCTCGGCATCCGCCTGCCGCTGGAGAAGTTCGACGAGATCAGCCGGCGCGTGCCGCTGCTCGCCAACCTGCGCCCGGCGGGCAAGTACCTGATGGAGGAGTTTTATCATGCCGGCGGCCTCAAGGCCCTGCTCGACGGCGTGCGCGACCTGCTGCATCTCGATGAGCGCACGATCACCGGTTTGAGCCTCGGCGAAAACGTCGCCGGCTGCGACATCCACGATGCCGATGTCATCCGCACCCCGGCGAATCCGCTGCAGGCCGACGGCGGCACGGCGATCTTGCGCGGCAACCTCTGCCCGAACGGCGCGGTCATCAAGCATGCCGCCGCCACGCCGGCGCTCTGCCAGCACACCGGCCCGGCCCTGGTGTTCGACAGCTACCCCGAGATGAAGGCGGCGATCGAGGACATGGACCTCGATGTCACGCCCGACACCGTGCTCATCCTGCGCAACGCCGGCCCGGTCGGCGCACCCGGCATGCCGGAGTGGGGACAGTTGCCGATCCCGAAGAAGCTCATCCTGCAGGGCGTGCGCGACATGGTGCGCCTGTCCGACAGCCGCATGTCGGGCACGAGCTACGGCGCCTGCGTGCTACACGTCGCCCCGGAGAGCGCGGTGGGCGGACCGCTGGCCCTGGTGCGCAACGGCGACCTCGTGGAGCTCGATGTCGTCAACCGTCGCCTGCACCTGCACGTCAGCGACGACGAACTCGCGCGTCGCCGCGCCGAGTGGCAGCCGGCACCGCCGCGCTACCACCGCGGCTACGCCAAACTCTTCGTCGACCATGTCACCCAGGCCGATGAAGGCGCAGACTTCGATTTCCTCCAGTACGGTCCGGCCGTGCCGGAGCCGGAGATCTTCTAGAAGATCGGAGATCGAAGATGGGAGATGGCGGGGCGCTGCCCCCGGCTACAGGCGGTCGCGCATGGTGGACTCGGCGGCTTCGCACTCGAGTCGCAGGGTCTCGGGGCTGAGCCAGTCGGCCCCGCAGGCGAGCACGGTCTCGCGCACCAGGCCGTCGGCCGAGGCGACCCGCAGGCGGTGCAGGGGAGCGTACTTCGCCGCCAGGCGCTCGATGAGGCGGTCGGCGGTGGCGCCGGCGGCCGCGTAAAAGATCTGCAGGCCCTCCGGCTCACGTTCCTCGCTGCCCTGGGACTGGGTGCCGTCGAAAACGACGACCACGCGGGTGCCGGTCATGTCCTGGAGGTGGCGCAGGCGCTGGAGCAGCTGCTGGCGCGCCTGGTGACGGCGCGAAGCCTGGCGCTGGAGCTGTTTGAGCTCCGGCCAGGCATGCATGACGTTGTGGCCATCCACCAGCAGGTAGGTCAAGGGGCTGCCCATGCAGGACAGTGCACGGGATTCGCGGAGGCGCCAGAGCCCGTAGGCGTCGTTCGCCAGAACGCGGGCTTGGGAAGAACGCTGTCCAGCGCGGCCGATCCCGCACTCTGGCGAGGTGCGCCTACAGGGAAATCCCCCAGCCCCCCGGAACCGATTCCTGTCTTGAAGGTTGCACCGTCTTGTCAGATACTTTTTTTCCGGCCCCGCCTGGGTGGCGGCTGGAAATCCCCTCCTCCATGTCCGTTCCTCCACGCACGCCGCCGGAAATCCGCGATCACGAGACCCTGCGCATGATCGGGCGCGGCGCTTATGGCGAGGTCTGGATGGCGCGCAGCGTCACCGGCGTCCTGCGCGCGGTGAAGGTGGTCTGGCGCGAGGACTACGACCATGCCGATGCCTTCGAGCGCGAGTTTGAGGCGATCAAGTACTACGAGCCGGTGTCGCGCAAGCACCCCGGCCTGGTGCCGATCCTGCAGGTCGGGCGCAGCGATGAGCAGGGCTTTTATTATTACGTCATGGAGCTGGCCGACGACCTGGAGCGCGGTCGCGACATCCAGGCCGACAGCTACCAGCCGCACATCCTCGGCCTGCAGATGCGCCGGCAGAAGCGCATCCGCGCCTCCGACTGCCTGAAGCTCGGCGCCAACGTCGCCGACGGCCTGCACTACCTGCACCAGAACAAGCTCATCCACCGCGACGTCAAGCCGTCGAACCTGATCTTCATCGACGGCCAGTGCCGGCTGGCCGACATCGGCCTGGTCGCCCTCATGGGCCAGCGCACCTTCGTCGGCACGGAGGGCTTTGTCGCCCCGGAAGGCCCCGGCTCGCCGGAGTCCGACATCTTTTCGCTCGGCATGGTGCTTTACGAGGCGAGCACGGGCAAGGACCGGCTGGATTTCCCGGACATCCCGTCGTGCACGGAGACGGGCGACCAGCTGGAGGATTGGAAGCGGCTGCATCGGGTGATCTGCCAGGCCTGTGCGCCGCGCGCCAAGGATCGCTACTCGAGTGCGCACGAGATGGCGCTCGACCTGCGCGGTCAGCCGCTGCCCTCGCGGCGGGCGGTGTGGCAGTGGGCGGCGGTGGCGACGCTGGCCCTGACGCTGGCGGTGGGGTTTGGCATGTGGCTGGCGCTCAAGGACGGGGGCGCGCTGGTGGCGGTGCAGAAGGCGACGCCGCTGCTGACGATCGACAGCGAGCCGGCCGGCGCGGAGGGGTTAGCCGGCGAGAAGCGGCTGGGTCTGACGCCGCTGGAGCTGCACCCCGAGGAGGGCGTGCCGGTGATTTACCAGCTGCGCCTGGCCGGCCACAAGCTGCAGGAGATCGAGCACAGCGCCACCCGCTCGCAGCCGGCGCGTTTTGATTTGAAGCTGGAGGCGACCCGTCTGCCGCAGCCGGGCGAGCGCTGGACGAACAGCCTCGGCATGGACTTCAAGCCCAGCCTCAACGGCCACACCAGCGTCGAGCCGGTGCAGATCAAGTTCTTCAAGCGCTTCCTGGAGGGCACTGGCCGCTCCTTCGAAGGCCGTGTCGTGCGTGCCGCCTCGGGACAGGAGTCGGCCTACTTCATCGTCGTGCCGATCGGCGATGCCGAGGCCTTTCGTTTCTGGATGACCGAGGAGGATCGCCGCGCCGGCTGTCTCAGCCAGGAGCATCAATACCAGGTGGAACCGTTTTATTATGTCGAGAGCGGTGCGCCGACCGACGACTTGCCGGATGAACGTGACACGGAGGCCGGCCCGGAGGAAGGGCGCGACTGGCAGGCCTTTCATTTGCGCGTCGAGCGCCAGACCTACGGCAGCGTCGTTGTGCGCACCAGCCCGGAGAAGGTGCGGGTCTTCCAGCACGAGCAGTTCCTCGGCTACACGCCGCTCGAACTGCCGCGTGTGCGCAGCGGGCCGGTCGAATATGACCTGCGCGAGGAGGGGTTCTCCGACATCATCCTCGAGGGCGAGGTGCGTTCCGGCGAACTGCTCGAGCTGTTTGCCGACATGCAGACCCGCCAGGCGGTCACCTTCGGTCGCGAGTGGAAGGCGAACAGCCTCGGCATGCGCTTCGTGCCGCTGGGGGAATCGACGATGATCGCCGCCACCGAGACGCGCCGGCGCGACTATCTGGAGTTTGCCAAGGCGGCCAACCGGCGCCGGCCGGGCAATGTCGATGCCGAGGGGCGCGGGGCCACCCACCCGGTGGTCAGCATCGACCGCGAGGAGGCGCGCGCCTTCTGCGCCTGGCTGACCGAGCGCGAGCGCAACTCCGGCCTGATCGGCGCCAAGGACAGTTACCGGCTGCCGACCGACGAGGAGTGGAGCCGGGCGGTGGGCCTGCCGCTGGAGCGCGGTGTCACGCCGGCCGAGCGCAACGGTCGCATCCGCGGCATCTACCCCTGGGGCTTCGACTGGCCGCCGCCGCCGAAGACCGACAACCTGGCCGACATGAATGCCGCCCGACGCAGCAACCTGGAGAATGTCATCCCCGGCTACGAGGACAATTTCCCCCAGCTCTCGCCCGTCGGCGCCTTCCCGCCCAACGAACGCGGCATCCTCGGCCTGGCCGGCAACGTCGCCGAGTGGGTGGACACTGACTACGACAACGGCCGCAAGGCGCCCTCCGGCAAGGCGGTGCTCGGCACCGTGCGGGGCGGCAGTTGGCGCAGCGCCAACCCGGATGAACTGCTGTCCTCCGTTCGCCAGGGGGTGTCGGCCGACAGCCGCAGCCCGGCGATCGGCTTCCGGGTGG
>CANNUR010000184.1 GCA_947523045.1 uncultured Prosthecobacter sp. | reverse complement strand
CGCGGGATGCAGGGAGCGGGTGACCCAGGAGGCCCCGCCGCCGTGCCCGCAGCTCACCTCCAGCACCGCCTTGCCCTGCAGCGGCACCTGCGAAGCGACGTGATGGTACAGCTGGATGCAGGCCCGGTTCGGTTCATCGTCGGGGTCAAGCGTCAGCCCCACCGGCGGATCGGCCTCGAAGGCGTAGTTGAGAAACAGCACCTCGCTGCCCTGCAGCCGACGGGTGAGAAACGGATACCAGCAGCGCCACAAGCCCTTGCGGATGGCAGGAATGGCAAACAGACGTTCCAGCAGCGACATGCCTCGGATCAGGCACCCTAAACCGCCCCCACGCGAGCGCTATTTTGTCCGCGGCGCCCCACCCCAAACCCATCTTCGGCGCCGACGCAGCAGCGCCCTACCGACGCCGCGTCCGATTTGTCTGCCCACGACGCCGCATCACCCGCAATGCCACATCAATCACGCGGCCACATGCCCCAAGACCGATTCGTCGGCGCCGGCGCAGCAGCGCCCTACCCATCCCCCGGTAGGGACGCGCTGCGCCGCGTCCGACTTGTCCTCTTTGAATGCCGCATCACCCAGGATGCCGCATCACCCAGGATGCCGCATCACCCAGGATGCCGCATCACCCACGACGCTGAACCGCCCCAAACCCATCTTCGGCGCCGGCGCAGCGGCGCCCTACCGATGCCGCGTCCGATTCAACCGTTTGGACTTGTCCAGCGGCCTCCGTTCCATCAGGCTGGCTTCATGCCTGCGTCGCCTGAAGAAGACCCGACGGGCCGACGCACCCCTGCCAAGGGCGTGCTGCCCACGCTGACAGGAGCGACCGTGCTGTGGTGCACCGTCTGTGCGGAACGACGCGGCACATGGTGTGCGCAGGCCGGGGTGATGTGCTTGCTGCAGGAACTCTGGTCCGACCCCGCTCAGGGCTGGCTGGTGGGTGACTTCCTGCTGATGCCAAACCACCTGCACTTCTTTGCCACCCCCAGGGCCGGTTCGGGGATCGAGGTGGAGCACTGGACCGCCTTCTGGAAGGATCGCTTCGCCAAGCGCCGCGCGGCGACCGACTGGCGCTGGCAGCGCGGCCTCTTTCACCACCGCCTGCGCAGCGAGCGCGAGTATCAGGACAAGGCCGTCTACATGGCCCACAACCCCGTCCGCGCCGGCCTCGTCCGCGATCCCACCGAATGGCCCTGGCTGGGGCGCATTCACCCCCTCCAATGGTAGGGACGCGCTGCGCCGCGTACGACTTGTCTGCCCGGGATGCCGCATCACCCGAAATGCCACATCACCCACGACGCTGAACCGTCCCAAACCCATCTTCGGTGCCGACGCAGCAGCGCCCTACCGACGGCGCGTCCGATTTGTCTGCCCGGGATGCCGCATCACCCGCAATCCCGCATCACCGACGAGGCTGACCGCTCCCAAACCGATTCTTCGGCTCCGACGCAGCGGCGCCCTACCGATGCCGCGTCCGATTTGTCTGCCCGGGATGCCGCATCACCCAAGATACTGAACCGCCCCAAACCGATTCTACGGCGCCGACGCAGCGGCGCCCTACCGACGGCGCACCCCACGCAGGATCGGCCTTGACCCCAGCCAAGAAGCGGGCGCTTTTATGAACATGAACCTCCCGCATCGCCGACACCTGCTCGCCGTGGGACTCTGGATGCTGGGTTGCCTTTCCTCCGCGCGGGCCGATAGCCCCGAGGCGATCCAGAGCGACTTCGAGCAGCAGGCCAACCGTGAGATCACCGAACTCAACAGCACCCTCGAAAAGGCTGCCGCACCGATCATTGCGCAACAGCTTCAAAGCGGCAAAACCGCCGAAGCCCAAGCGCTCACCGAACAGGTACGCCGAAAACTTGCTGGCGAACCCGGGATCACACCCGCCCCTGAACTCGCGCCCCTCTTTGCTCGCTACGACGCTGCCCGGGATCAGAAACTGCAGCCTCTGCGCGCCGCCGCCCTGCGCCGCATCGACACTCTCCTGCGCGGCAACGCCGGCAAAAACCTCGAAACGCTCGACCAACTCGCCCGCCTGCGCACGCAGATCGAGGGCAAAGCATCCGTCGCTTCGAGCCCCAGAACCATCGCCCTCTGGACCTACCACAGCACGGCGACCAGCACCGTCGTCATGGCGGAGATTCGCCTGCATCCGGATGGCGTTTTCGAAATGAGTACCCTCCCCGAGAAAGGCCGCTGGAAAGCCAGGGGCGACCGCATCGACATCCGCGACCAACGCTGGCGAATGGAACTCCAAGGCGACATCGCCACCCTTGAGCGGCCCGACATCGGCACACGCTGGCTGCGCAAAAAAGCCTCTTGAGCCCCTGGATTCCCTTCCTTCCCCAGACCGCCGCTCACCTCTTCTTCAACCCAGTGGCCAGCAGGACCAGGCCGGCAGCGACGGTCACGAGCGACACGGCCGGCGGGATGCGGTGCTGCTCCTTCACATCCGCCTGCACCTTCAGCGCCCCGACTTCGAGCAGGTTTTCACGACGGGTGGTTGTGAAGCCTCCATAAGCCAGCAGGGCCAATCCACCCACAATGAGGACGATGCCGAGCAAGGTTTGGCGGTTCATAAGGCGAACGCTAACAACCCGACTGCCCCAAGGCGAGCTCAAAATCCCCTTCGCCGGGAAAGGCACGTCCCAGCGAACGGCGTCGGCGTGTCCTGAATACGCCCCCTCCACCGGTAGGGACGCGCTGCGCCGCGTCCGATTTGCTTACCCAGGATGCGTCGTCACCCACGATGCCGCATGCCCCCACACGATTCGTCGGCGCCCACGCAGTAGCGCCCTACCGACGCCGCGTCCGACTTCACCCGCCCCGGACAGCATCGCCCCGGATGCCGCCGCCGAGGCGCTCCCTCACCCGTTGGCCGGGGTGTCGACGTAGTGGATGCCGTGCTCGGCGCTGATCGCGAGGATGCGGGGCATGTCCGGGCCGCCAGGGGCCTGGAAGGCCTCGGCGATGCGTTCAAAGAACACCTCAAAGCCCGCGGGCGCGGCGTGCACGATCATGCGCAGGGGCGTGTCGCCGCAGTTGCGGTAGGTGTGGGGCGACCCGCGCGGCAGGAAGGCGGCGGTGCCGGCCGGCACTTCCGACCAAACCCCGTCCTGCCAGAATTCAACCCGGCCCTCGAGGATGTAGAACCACTCGTCCTCGCGCGTGTGCCAGTGCGGCGGCGGTCCCCCGCCCGGCGGGGTGACCACCTGCACCATGGTGAACGCCCCTCCCGTCTGCGCCCCGCTCAGCAGCACCGTCACCTCGTCGCCGAGGGCGCGGAGAACCTTGGCATCCTGAGGCAGGGTGAGGGCATGGGGCAGAACAGGCGTCATGCCTTCAGAATGGCACGCCATGGCCCCGCTGCCAAGTCAGGTCGAGCGGCGGAGGCCTGCGAAGCCGGGAAGTTTTGTCAGGCCGTTGCACACCGACCCCGTTTCTCGTCTCAAGCCAGCAGCTTGGTCAGGTGGCGGGCGAGTTGGGCACCGAGTTTGTGCACGCGGGCCGCCTGCTTTTCGTCGGACAGCGTGCCGTCGGCCGCAAAGGCTTCGTGCGCCTTGCTGACGGCGACTTGATCCGGCAGGACGGTGACACCGATGTTGCCCAGGATGGCGCGGACATGGACCAGACCGCGCAGGCCGCCTAGGGCACCGGGGGAGGCCGCGCAGAGGACGGCGGTTTTGCCGGTGAAGGCCGCCAGCGGCGGTTCGTCGTCGGATTCGGCGCGGGAGACCCAGTCGAGGGCGTTCTTCAAGGCGGCGGTGAGACTGCTGTTGTATTCCGGCGCGGCGATGAGCAGTCCATCATGCTCGCGGAACAGTTGTTTCAACGCCTTGGCCGCGGCTGGCATGCCCTCCGCGTCCTCCAGATCCTGGTCGAAGACCGGCAGGGGGAAATCGCGCAGGGCGATCAAGGTGACCTCCGCCGCCGCCTCCCGCGCGCCTGCCGCAGCGACGGCGGCGAGTTTTTGGTTGAAGGAATCGCGGCGGAGGCTGCCGCCGAAGGCGAGGATGCGGGGAGGGGGCATGGGCGTGTCGAGTGAGGCGGCGAATGAAGACAGAGACTAGCGCCGCACCGGCGGCTCCGCAATCGGGGGGTGGACATCAGTGAGGACCAAGCACGAAATGCCTTGAATCTCATTTTCCACCGAGACCTCCCGTCACATCACCCTGCACCGGCCACCCGATCACAAACGCGCGGCTGGCTACGAACCCGTCTTCGCCACCAGCCCCACCAGCAGGTCACCTCCACAGCCGACTCGCCTTCAACGCGTTGCCTCGTTTTCATAGCGCCATTTTTGCTTGCAAATCAGCGAGACTCAAGCACTGAATGCCTGGCATCTTTTTTCTGGAAGCTGGCAAAAACGATTGGCCTTCAACGTTTCATGTCGCCTGCCCCCGTTTTCCCGTTTCCCGGCGTCGCCACAATCTGGGTATGCAAATCAGCCAGGACCAAGCACGAAATGCCTGGCATCTTTTTCTCATAGCGCTAATCTGCTTGCAAGCCAGCGAGGGTCAACCACTGTACAGTTGGTACTTTTTTGCGATTGCATATCCGAAACGCTAGCACAGTTTCCTAACATGCTTCCTGACTTCCCCGAAGCGAGGCGCCGCATGCTCAAGCAAATCAATGAAGATTTTGCTAGACGAAAGGCAGAGACCCTTGGCGTTTTCTCCGAGATCAAAGTCTCCCCGCTACACGAAGGAGATCGCTCGTTTATACAGAGACCTGATGGTAGAGAGGAGGAAACGCAATTCAAAGTGATCGAGGTTACGAGCAAACTTTCTACGGAGGATGAGCGATCGATGACCGAGGACCAACTCACTGAACACCTAATGAAAATGGCCGACGAAATGGCTGATCAACAGTGTGGGTTAGTTATCAATTCTCTTAATGAAGCCATAACGCAGACAGGAAACGTTATTTCAACTAACTCGGTCGGACCCCAAACGCTGTTAGATGTTCTCGACAAGATACAAATTCCATTCAGGCCCGACGGAAAACATGACCCTCTCACAATCGTAGGAGGAGTGGCAATCGAGGGTTCAATGAAGAAAGCGATCGAAGCGATAGAACACGATCCCATATGGAGGTCCAGATACGAACAATTAATGAGGAAAAAACGGGAGGAGTGGAATGCAAGAGAGAGCACTAGAAAACTGGTTGGATAACGCTGGAGAACGAGCATTCCAAACACCATTTAGCCAAAGTCTGGCGGCGGATGGTTACAAGGTAGTTCATGTGTCTCGCCATTGCGCCATGGAGCTTGGGAAGGATATTTTAGCCGTAGCTCCAGATGGGACACCATGGGCATTTCAGCTTAAAGGAGTTAAAGGGAAGCAGCTTAATCTAGCGGAGTGGCGGTCTGATCTTGAGCAACAATTGATACCACTCGTTTTTCATTCGATCATCCATCCTTCGATCCCGAAAGGACCAAAGCATCAAGCATGCATTGTTATCAATGGCATGCTCTCAGAGGAGGTTTCTGCGTCTATTGAGGCCTTTAATAACGGTTTGCCGAAGGGATATCCGAAGCTAAAAACCATCGTAAAAGGCGAGCTACTGAGTAAATTTAAAGAGTTAGGATCTGATTTTTGGCCCGATGAAATTTCGATAGGCTTTAAAACCATTCTGGAACTGGTGCTTGCTAACGGAGAGGATAACCTTGATAAGGCAAAGCTTGGACACCTTCTTGAAATCATATTCAAATTAGATTCCACCATTCAAGAGACCAATCAAAAGCATGCCGCTAGATTGGCTGCGGCAGCTGTTTTGGTGTCATATGTAGCATCTCCTTTTCAGCACGCCAACAACCATGTGGCGGAGTTCGAGGCTCTGACGCTGCTTTATTCACACGCATTGGCCTATTTGGCTAGAAACGGGCTCGACAAGTCTGTTGGAGAGGCATTGCTTGCCGTTAATTCTCAGCACATGTACAATTGCCTCGGAAGGCTTTGCGACGAGTTGATGGGCGATGAGAATATTAACTCTGGCGATCCCATCACAAATCGATTCGTATACAAAGAGCGAATCACTTGGATCATTGGACTACTATCACTGTATGGGTTGT
>CANNUR010000183.1 GCA_947523045.1 uncultured Prosthecobacter sp. | reverse complement strand
TGGGCGACCGCCGTCTTGAGCGCCGGATTGAAGCAGAGCAGGACAGTGAAGGCGCCGCGGCGGTTGGCCTCATGCAGGGCGCCCCAGACGAAGGGGGTGCGACCGCTGGCGGCGATGCCGATCAGCACGTCGTCCGGCCCTAGGCCGCGGTGGGCAATGGCGGTGGCACCGGCCTGGACGTCGTCTTCCGCGCCTTCGACCGCGCTCCAGAGGGCCTGGCGACCGCCGGCGATCAGGCCCTGCACCTGCTCGCGCGGCGCGCGAAAGGTCGGCGGGATCTCGCTGGCATCGAGCACGCCAAGGCGGCCGCTGGTGCCGGCACCGGCATAAAACAGATGGCCGCCGCTGCGGAAGGCGCGCGCCACCTCGGTGACGGCGCGGGCGATGGCGCGTTTTTCCCGGCGCAGGGCACCGGGGATGCCGGCGTCCTCGGCAAGCATGAGCTCGATGCCCTGGGCGGGCGACAGGCGATCGAGCTTCAGCGAGCGCGGGTTGCGGTGTTCGGTGGGCGAAAGGGTCAGCAGGGCGAGGGCGGCGGCGGCGGCGGGCAGGGTCAGGGCGTCGGCGGGTGGCGCGGGCGCGGGCCGGGCCTCGTCATTCCAAGTCGCGCGCGACAGGGCGACGGCACCGGTGACCGAGGGCTTTTTCAGCGGTGCCAGGCGCGCCCCGGGCCGGTGCAGGCGGATGCGCCGGCCGACATCGCGCAGGAAACCGGGGTTCTTCAGCAGCACGCCGCCGTTGAAGATGAAACGCACGGGTTCATCCGGACCGGCAAGCTGGTCGGCACAGGCGCAGGCATCCTCGGCCAGCATGGCGGCGGCGTCGTCGAGCAGGCCGGCGGCGAGAGCATCGCCCTTGCGGGCGAGGGTGAAGACGGTCATGGCCAGACTGGCAATCTCGGTTTTTGGGGCCTGCACGGACCACGGGATGAGGTCGTCGGGCTCGTTGAACTGCAGGGCATGCAGCAGGGCGGCACCGAGGCGGCCGAGCCGGCCGTGGCGGTCGAGGTCGGCCATCACCGCACGCAGGGCGCGCAGGCCAATGTCGCAGGCACTGCCGCGGTCGCCAATGACATGGCCGCGGCCGCCGACCTTGGCGGTGCGACCGTCGGCGGCGCGACCGAAGCAGCAGGAGCCGGTACCGCTGAGCACCAGCACTTCGACCGCGGCGCGCCCGCGCTCCGGGGCGGCGGCGAGGGCGGTGTCGAGATCGCTGGTGGCCAGGCAGGGCAGGCCGGGCCAGACCCGGCCGGCGGCGCGGCGCAGGCGTTCGCGATCCGTTGCGGTGCGCACGCCGGCGAGGCCGAGGCAGACGGCGTCGGGCTGGCGCGGCAGGGCGGCGGCCAGGTCGCGCAGGTGCCAGAGCAGTTCACGGTCCGAGAGCAGGGGCAGCACGGCTGGACCGCGCTGGAATTCCGCCAGGGTGTGCCCGTGGCCGTCGACGAGCAGGACCGAGGTGCGCGTGCCGCCGCCTTCGACGCCGAGGTAGCAGGGCGGACGGGAGCGGCGGGTGGCCTTGGGCATGACAACCTGAACTTACGCGCAGTCGCGCCTTCTGGCAATGTCCGTGAGCGGCTTCAGCCGAGCAGGGGCAGGGTGCGCTTTTGCCGGGCGCTCTCGAAGGCGGTGTCGACGATCTGCTGGCCGATGCGGCTGATCTCCAGAGTCAGCGGGCCGACAAGCGGCGCACCGGTTTCGAGGTGGTGCAGGACATGCTCGATCGGATTGCGGTTGGGGGCTGCGAGGGTGTCGACAGGCACTTCAAAGCCGTCCGGGCGGGCGCGGGTCTGCACGCGCAGCGTCCGTGCATAGTCGTAGCAGGAGATCGTGCCCGCGGTGCCGCGCAGGACAAAGCCGCACATCGGCTGCGGCTGATGCGTCCAGGGATCGGTGAAGGTGCCCCAGCGGGTTTCGGTCTTGCTCAGGCCGGCGGCGTAGCGGATCACCGCGATGCTGTGTTCATCGACCTCCAGCCCCTCCGGGCGGTGCCAGGTGCAGGTCACTTCCAGCGGCGATTGGCCGCCCAGATGCCAGGTGCCGAGGGTGGCGCCGTAGCCCATGTAGTCGAGCAGCGAACCGCCCCCCTGCGCGGCGCTGTAGAACCAGCTCGCCGCCTTGTCCGCCGCCGACGGCTCCTTCTCCAGCTTGTCGGCGCCGTGACAGAGCGGTCCGCGGTTGCCACCGTGGTGATGAAATTCGAAGACCTCGCCGATGACGCCCTCCTGGATCAGCCGGTGGGCGGTCTGCTGGCCGGCATCCCAGACCAGCGGCCAGTTGACCGCCAGCAGCTTGCCGGTGCCCGCCATCGCCGCCGCCATGGCGTCGGCCTCGGCCAGCGAGGCGGCATAGGGTTTCTCCATGAGCACATGCACGCCGTAGGGCGCGACCTTGGCCACCCACTCGCCATGGCGGGAGGCAGCTGGACATAGCAGCACGAGGTCGGGTCGCGTCTGCTCCAGGCAGGCCCGGTGATCGGTGAAGACCTGATCCGGCCCGAGTCCGAAGCGGTGGGCGGCCTCCACCATGCGTTCCGGTTGTTCATCGGCGATGCCCACCAGCTCCACGGCCGGATGTTCAAAGGCCTGCCGAAGCAGGTCGCCCATGTGAAAATGATCAAAGTTGATGCCTGCGATGCGCCAGCGTTTCATGCACGCGCATTCAAGGGCAGGTTCCGGCCAAAGAAAAGTCTTTCTCCGTGAGTTGCGCAGGGGATTCGCCAGCAACTCACAACGTTTTGGCAATTCCTCCCCACTCATTCACAGGTTATTCACAGCCCTCGCGGTCTTGCGAAGAAGGCTTTGAGAGGCGGCTGAGGCGTTGTCGCAGCGGCCCCGCATGGGTTTCCGTTGGCACCGGGAAAAGGCCATGGAACATCGGACGTAGCGCAGTGGAACACGGCGATTCCGTCACGACAAGGCCAGCGCGATCGACCCTGCATTGCGTCGATCCTGTCACTCCCGGGAAACAGGCGGAGCATGAAGATGATTCATTCAATCTATTGAATTAGACTGAGTTATGTTTGAGTTTCGCTACTGCTGGGTGCTGATCAGCCCGCCGTCCTGGGGTCGCGCTTGATCCGGTCCCGTGTGGAATGCGTGCCAGTTGTGCCGCGAGCCGCTGCAAGGGGCTTGGGACGCGGATGGGCACCGGCGTGTCAAGCCGGGATCGTCGTCGTGCGGGCTGGAGCGAGCCACCTGGCGGTTTCGGTCGAGGGGGCTGCGGCTTGGGCGGGTTTCCCGCACAGGCGGCCTTTTTCACAGTCTGTTCCCAGCGATCGGAGCTTGAAAATCAGGCAAATCCGCGACCGGCAGGGGCAGTCGGTACGGGCCTGCGCCAAAAAGCAGCGGCTCCGCCGGGTGAGGCGGAGCCGCGGGAGGATCTGAAGGAATGACTCAGGCGAAGACGCTGGTCAGCGGCTGGCCCTTGTCGGCGATGGTGAAGGGGCGCTTGCTTGGGCTGTACACCACCTGGTCGAGCGGCAGGCCGAGGGCGTACGCGATGGTGGCGTTGAAGTCCTGGATCTTCACCTTGTCGGCGACGACCTCGCGGCCCTCGGCATCGGTCTGGCCGTGGACGTGGCCGCCGCGGATGCCGCCACCGAACATGGCGGCGGAGAAGGCCTTCGGGTAGTGGTCGCGGCCGACGTTCTGGTTGATGTCGGGGGTGCGGCCGAACTCGGTGGCCACGACGACGAGGGTTTCCTCGAGCAGACCGCGCTGGTGGAGGTCGTCGAGCAGGGTGGCGAGGCCGCGGTCAAGGGTTTCGCAGAGTTCGGGCACGCGCACGAAGTTGGCGTTGTGGGTGTCCCAGCCGCCGAGGGAGACCTCGACGAAGCGGACGCCGCGCTCGACGAGGCGGCGGGCGAGCAGGCAGCCCTGGCCAAAGGGGGTGCGGCCGTAGGCGGCACGCAGGTCGGCGCTCTCCTCGGTGAGTTCGAAGGCCTTCAGGTCCTCGGAGCGCATCATGGCGATGGCGTCGTCGTACATGTCGGCGTAGGCCTTGACATTGCGGTGGGGGAAGGTGCTGCGGAAGTCGGCGTCGAGATCGGCGGCGAGGCGCAGGCGGGCGTCGAACTTCTCCTGGGTGAGGCCGGGCTGGAGCTTGACGTTCTTGAGGCCGGCCTCCGGGTTGTTGACGAAGAGCGGGCTCTGCGCGGCCGGGAAGAAGCCGGCGCCGGGGTGGCGGCTGTCGTTGCCGACGTAGACATACTTGGGCAGGGTGCTGTTGCCGCCGCCCTGGAAGACGTTCAACCAGGCGCCCATGCCGGGGTGACGGATGGTGCCGCGCAGCTCGTAGCTCGTGTGCATCATGTAATTGCCCTGCTCATGCGCGCCCTGGGTGGAGCTGAGCGAGCGGAAGACCGTGCCATGGTGCATCTGGCGGGCGGTGAGGGGCAGGTTCTCAGCGAGCTGGACGCCGTCGGCGCTGGTCTTGATGGCCTGGGTCGGGCCGCCGGTTTCGGTGCCGGGTTTCGGATCCCAGGTGTCGAGGTGGGTCTGGCCGCCGCTCATGTAGAGGTAGATGACGTTCTTGGCGGTGGCCGCCTGACGCAGCTTCGAGGACTGCTCGAAGGCGGCGAAGGAGCGGCTGGACAGCGACTGGCCGAGCAGGCCGACGCCGAGCAGGGAGGAAGCCGTTTTGGCGGCGAAGTCGCGGCGGGTGATTTCACCGGACCGGAGCAGTTGGGTGGCGAGTTCGTGTTTCATGGCGGAGGGCGGAGGGCGGAGGGCGGAGGGCGGAGGGCGGAGGGCGGAGGGCGGAGGGCGGAGGGCGGAGAGTGGAGAGTGGAGAGTGGAGAGTGTAGAGTGGAGAGTGGAGAGTTTGGCCTCCGGGCTCTTGGCTCCATGCTCCAAGCTGTTACTGGATGAAGATGAATTGCTGGGTGTTGAGCAGAGCGTAGATGAGGTCTTCGATCTGGGTCAGGCCTTGGTCGGCGGCTTTGCCCCACACTTCCTTTTCACGAGCGGACGGCGGACGTGACAGCAGGGCCAGGTAGGCGGCCTCGACCTTGTCATCCGGGTAGGGGGCTTTGCGGATCGACAGCATGAGCTGGCTGTGGCGGTGAAGGATGTTGGGCAGCAGGTTGCCGTTCATCATGAAGAGGCTCTGCGGCACGCTGGCGTCGCTGTTGGCGTTTTCGATGGTCTCGCGGTCGCTCTGGCCGAAGTCGCGGAGCGGGTGGCCGCGCGGCGCCGGGCTTTGTTCCTCGGCAGCGCGCACGTAGGTGCGGTTCTGCTGGTCGCGCGAGCGGAAGTAGTCCTTCAACTCCTTGTCCGGCAGACCGTAGAAGGTCGCCTCCTCGGCGTAGCCTTCGCGGGCGGCCTGTTCGCGCGCCTTGCGCTGCTCGGGGCTCAGTTCGGGGCGGTCGTAGCCGGGGACGGTGACGCGTTCGGCGCGCACGCCGCTGGCCATCATCATCATGCTGTCGCCGGCCATGGCGGCGGGCAGTTCGGCGCTGCCGGCACCGGCGCTGCCCGTGTAGGGTTTGCCAGTGACCTTCTCATAGAGCTTCTTGTGGCCGGCGACGAGGATTTCCTGAGTGGAGGTGAGGCGGCCCTCGTTTTGGATCTCGTTCACCTCGCGGCGCAGTTCATCGACCTGCTTGCGCGCCTCGGCGACTTTGGCCACGGCGGCGTCGCGTTCGGGGCCGGGTTTGAGCAGGTCGGCCGCCTCCTCGAGGTCCTTGTGGTGGACGCGGGCGTCGAGGTACTTCTTCTGGGCGGCCTCGGTGCGCTCGCGGTTGCGGTCATAGACGGCGGCGCTGAGTTTGATGCCGCGCAGGGCTTCCTCGACGCTGAGGGCATCGACGCCGTCGGCATTCTTGCGGGCCTGCAGGATGCGCTGCTCGGCGTCCTCACGCAGGCGCAGGTTGGGCATGTCCGGATCGGGGTTGATGAGGGTGACGAAGGAGTCCCACATCTGTTCGGCGGTCATGCGCCGCAGCAGCGGGCCAGTGAAGTGGTAGGCCACGCCCGGGGCGACGTCCTCGCGGGTGACCTGGCGCTGGTAGGCGGAGGTGTTGAAGAGCACGCGCAGGTAGGCCTTCATGTCGTAGCCGAGTTCCTTCATCAGCCCTTCCAGGTGCGCCTGCAGCTCGGGAATCATCGGCGTGGTGCCGTCC
>CANNUR010000182.1 GCA_947523045.1 uncultured Prosthecobacter sp. | reverse complement strand
TCCTCAACCGCCGCCGCGGCGGCCACCGCCTCGGGCCGACGCTCCAAACGACGGCGTGTGGCAACCAGCACGGCCAGGCTGGCGAGCCGGTGCAGGGCCTCGTCCTCGCAATCGCTCTCCTCGGTCCAACGGTCCTCGACCGGCGCCCAGCGGACGTTGACGCGGCGGTCGTCGAGCATGACTTCAGCGAGGATCTCGTCCTCGAAGACATCGAGCCCGCGCACGGCGTCGTCGTCGGCGAGACGCTCGGCCTCCTGGCGCAGGCGCGCCTCGGCGCTGTCGAGAATACGGGAGACTTGGGAGGCGAGATCGGGCATGGCAACAATCCCCCCGGCGCCAGGGGAACTGGAAGCCCTAACACGGCCCGGCCGTTTTTGCCAGTCGGCAAATGCAGGATTCTGCACCAACCGGACTTTTTCCGCACCGGCCGCTTCAGGCGAAAACCTCGGGAATCACCCGGCCCTTGTCGCCGACGGTGAAGGGGCGGTTGCTGGGCGACATGACAACCTCGTTGACGTCCAGGCCCATGGCATGGCCGACCGTGCTGTGGAAGTCCTGAATGGTCACCTGCTTGTCGGCGGGGTAATAACCGTCCTTGTCGCTGGCGCCGTAGATCGTGCCGCCCCGGACCGGCCCGCCGGCGAGCAGGGTGCTGAACACCTTGGGATGGTGGTCTCGACCGTTGCGGGTGTTGATCTTCGGCGTGCGCCCGAATTCCGAACAGAGCACCACCAGCGTGTCGGCCAGCAGGCCGCGCGCCTGCAGGTCGCCGAGCAGGGCGGACAGGCCGGCATCCAGGTTGGCCCCCTGGTCGGCCATGCCGTCGTCAATGTCGTTGTGCATGTCCCAGCCGCCGTAGGCGACCTCGATGAAACGCACGCCGTGTTCGATCAACCGGCGGGCCAGCAGGCAGCCCTGGCCAAACTTGTTGCGGCCATAGGTCTCGCGCAGGGCCTCGTCCTCACCATCGAGCTGAAAGGCCTTCAAGTCCTCGCTGGCCAGCAGCTTGAGGGTGTCGTCATAGAAGTCGGAGTAGGCCTTCAGGTTGGTGTCCTGAAACTTGGCGCGAAAGTCGGCATCCAGGCGGTTGAGCAGGCCGAGCCGCTTGCCCAGGCTGCCGGTGTCGGCGCTGGCATACTGCAGGCCGGCCTCGGGATCATGGATCGGCAGCGGACTGAAGGCGGCGGGGAAGAAGCCGTTGCCGTGGTCCGGACCACGGTTGATGCAGATGGAGGACGGCAGGCTCGGGCTGCTCTTGCCGAGCAACTGCTGGGCCCAGGCACCGAGCACCGGATGCTTGATCGTGCCGCGCGGCTCGTACCCCGCACGCATCACATACTGACCGTCGGCATGCACGCCGGTCTTCGAGGTCATGCTGCGGATGATGGCCAGTTTCTCCGAGTGCTGCTTCGCCAGGGTCGGCAGATAACCGCCCAGCTGATAGCCCGCCTGGGTCGAAACCGGGTCACCGGGCCCCTTGGTGTCGCCCTCCTTGGGATCAAGGGTGTCGATGTGCGACATGCCGCCAAGCATCTGCAGCCAGATGACATGCTTCGCCTTGCCAAAGCCCGGCAGACTGCGGTTGTCGAGGCCGGGCGCCGTGTCGGCGGCGGCGGCGAAACGCGGCAGCAGGGTGACACCGAGCGCGGCCTTGGCGACGGTTTCCGCAAAGCGGCGGCGGGAGAGCGGATCGAGCTGGAATAGCGCGGGTTTCATGGCCGGAAAAAGGGCGAGGGGTCACTGGACGAACACAAACTCACGCGAATTGAACAGCACCCAGGCGAGTTCCCCGGGCGTCAGTCCGTCGCGGATTTCCGCGTACACCGTTTCCAGCTCCCGGGCGCTGGGCTTGCGCGAAAAGAAGCTGAGGTAAAGCGATTCGACCTGCGCCTCGGCGCTGTCCTGAGCCTCGGCGGTGGCGACCGCCAGCGCCTCGCGGCTGCTCAGCACCTCCTGGGCCTCGCCGTTCATCAGCATCAGCACCTGCGGCACGCTGCCCTCCGTGCTGGTGCTGTCGGCCAGCTGGCGGTCGCTCTGGCCGAACATGCGCAGGAAGTGCCCCTCGCGCTCGGGCTGGCGCAATTCGGAGGCGCGGGCCAGCACCAGCCCGAGCAGCGTTTCCGGCGACTCGGCGCCGTCATTCTCGGCGGCCGTCATGGCCGCGCGCCGGTTCTTCGCACGCGCCTTGCCACCCTTGCCGGCACCGCCAAGCGGGCCGTCGGCCATGCGCCGCAGGGCCTGCATCTCACCCAGCTTCGCCTTGACCGCCTCCGCCGTGATCTCGCTGCCCTCCAGGTTGACCGCCTGCTTGTAGGTGTCGGCCCGGTGCAGTTTGAAGGCATCGATCTTGTCGCCAATCGCCAGGGTCACACAGGAATCCCAGGCCTGCTCGGCGGTCATGCGCCGCAGCACGGGGCCCGGGAAGAGATAATGCTGCCCCATGGCCAGTTCGGCGGTGTAGGCCTCGCGCTGATAGGTCTGGGTGTTGCAAAGCAGGCGCAGAAAGGCGCGCAGATCAAAATTCAGCCGCACCATCTCGCGGCCCAGATGATGCAGCAGTGCGGGATTCGCCGAGGCCTCGGGGTCGTCAAGGTCGGTCACCGGCTCGGCAATGCCAACGCCAAACACCATCTTCCACATCCGGTTGGCGATCGTCATGGCGAAGCGCGGGTTGTCGGGCGCGGTCATCCAGTCGGCGAAAATTTCACGGCGTCGATCGATCTCCCCGCCTTTTTTGAGCGCCGCTTCGGCGGTCTGATAGCACTTCAGCCGGCGATCGTCCTTGCTCCAGGCAATGAGCGACGGCGCCACAGGATCCCCGGGTTTGCCATCCTTGTACTTGTAGTCCTCGGGCAGCGCGAGGTCGCTCTTGTCGCGGTCCTGAATCGCCAGCGAGTTGGCATCAAAGAGCCGGCGCGCCTGCTGGAACTCCTGCTGGCTCAATTCCGCGCGCAGGCCACGCATGGCACCGCGTGCCATGCTGCGATCGTAGGTCTCGGTGGCGCCGAAGAAGGCGGCCATCTGGTAAAACTGGCGCTGGGTCCAGTCGGCAAAGGGATGGTCGTGGCACTGGGCGCAGGCGACGTTGGCGCCGAGGAAGGTCGACAGCGTCAGGCTGAGGTTGTCGAGGCGCATGCCGCGGTCGCGCAGCAGGTACCCGGCCGCGCCGTTGTCGAGCAGGCGACCGTCGGCGGTGAGCATGTCGCGCACCACCTGGTTCCAGGGCCGGTTGTCGGCAATTTGCGCCTTCAGCCATTCCTCGTAGTGGAAGAACTTGGCCTTCTGGGCGTCATCGGTGATGCGCAGCATGTCAGCAAGGTAATTGTACAAGCGCGACGTGAAGCCCTCACTGCTGACCAGCCGGTCGATGAGCTCCGCCCGCTTGGCGGCACTGTCATTGCCAAGGAAGGCAAGCGTTTCCTCACGGGTCGGAATGCGGCCCGCCAGATCCAGGTAAACGCGCCGAACAAACTGCTCGTCGCTGGCGAGGGCGTTCGGTTTCTGGCCGGCCTTCTCCAGGCCGAGCAGCACCCCGCGGTCGATGACCGCGGCAGCCTGGGCGACGTTGGGATCCTTGGGAATGCCGAGTCCCTCGGGTTTCAAAGTGGCGGCGATCTTCTGATCTTCCTCGGCGAGATTGGCCAGGGGCAACCGGTGGACATAGCCGTTGCGCGTTTGCAGGAAGATCTGACCGTCCTCAACACCTCGGAAGGTGGCTTCGAGACTGCGGCCCTGCTGATCACGCCAGGTGCGGAACTGGGCATTGCCGTCGGGGGCAGTGGCCTGCTGGGCGGCAACCGGCTGCAACAGCGCCCAACCGAGGACAAGCGCGAGATGGGATAACTTCATGGCGAGACGGGATTCACCGCCTCTAACGATCGAGCCGCCCCGGGGTTGCGGTTTTTTCTGCGCCACCGCCGCTCAGCCGCCCGCACGGCTGTCCCAAAGCAGCTTGCCGACCAGGGCGAGCACGACGGTGAGAAAGACGATGCGGACGAAGGGCGTGCCATGGCGGATGACCAACCCGGAACCGAGGCGGGCTCCGAGCAACTGTCCGGCGATCATGACCGCCGCCACCTCATAGCGGATGCGCAGGGCGAACATGAAGACCAGGAGCGAGGCGAGGTTGCTGGCCAGGTTGACGACCTTCGTGTACGCCGTGGCGCGCGTCAGCTCAAGACCGAGCAGCGACAGGCAGGCGATGGTCCAGAACGAGCCGGTGCCGGGACCAAAAAAACCGTCGTAAAAGCCGATGGCACTTCCACAGAGCAGGGCGAACGGCGCGGGACCGAGACGGGCGCGCACCGGGTGGCGACCGAAGCGCGGACTGAGCAGGGTGTAGGCGGCAACCGCCAGCAGCAGCCAGGGCACAACCCGGGCCAGCAGCTCGTTGCTGACGCGGGTGACCGTCCAGGTGCCGAGCAGGGCGGCAATGAAGGTGACCGCCACCGCCAGGCGCAGGTCGCGCCAGTGCACCAGGCCGGCGCGATGGTAGCGCAACACGGCGATCAGCGTGCCCCAGGTGCTCTGCATCTTGTTGGTGCCGAGGGCGATCTGCGGTGGCAGTCCGGCCCAAAGCAACGTCGGCACGGAGATCAGGCCGCCCCCGCCGGCGATGGCGTCGATGAAACCCGCCGACAGACCGGCGAGAAACAGCATCAGCGCCGTAAACAGAGTCATGCCGTCGCGGCGGACTGACGCAGCAGCCGGCACTGCCCGAGCGCGTAGATCAAGAGGAACAGCGCCAGGTAACACTCCTTCATTTCGCCAATGTCCTCGCCGAGCAGGGGCGGCAGGCGTTCGTCGAGGCCAAACTGGTGGGCGATGTTGTTGGGCAGACGAATTGTCGCGGAGAGCACTGCGGAAAGAGCGCAGGCGGTCGAGGGCCAAATCCAAAAATGCAGGCTGTCGCGACGGAACATCACCCCGCGGCGCTTGAACCAGAGCGGCAGCAGAAATCCGCCGACGATGGTGCCGAGTGAAAGCACCTCGCGCGCCACCTTGGTGAAGAAGAACTCGATGCCACCCTTCAGGTTGTGCAGATTCGTCTCGCCCTGGCGGTTGAGCTCCTTGAACTCCTCGGGAGTCACCCAGCGAAAGTAGTGCTGCCCCCAACTGATCTCTTCGCCCAGGAAGATGAAGCAGCCGAAGGCGAGACCGGCCAGCCAGAAGCGCTGCAGCCAGGCCACCGCCATCCGCGCGCCGCGGGCAAAACAAACCATGGCCACAGCCAGGAAGGCAACCGTGAAGTTTTCAATGAGGCCGTACTCGCGGTACAAGCCCTCCTCCCAGTTGAGGGCGGGCACCATCAAGAGAAAGGGATAGGCTAAAATGAACAGCGGCAGATACAAACTGAGCCAGCGGGGCAGTTCCTGGCGGTAGGAGGGCACGGGGTCCATGGAAGGTCGGGAGCGGCCGCGAGTGACAAACCCGTCACTGGGCAAAGGTTGACCGTTTGGGTAGTGCAGATGCGACGCATTGTCAATAGGGATGCCTTTTCATGCCACACGCATTCCCCTTGCAGCCCTGGCCAGCGGCCGCTTGACTAGGGAGATGGAGTCCGAAAGCGATCTGGAACGTCTCAGCCTCACCCAACTGCGCCAGGTCTCCGGGCCCCAGCCCGTGCCCTGCCGGGTGCATGCTCAGGTGGACCTGTGCGTGGAAAAACAGACCGCCCAGGGAGCGCCCTACTTCGAGCTGCGCCTGGCCGATGCCGGCGCCTCCCAGACTTGGCGTGTGTTTGATGGCAATCCGGTCTTTGCCGAGGTGCGCCAGCTCCAACGCGGTCACTTCATCGAAATCGCCGCACAATGGGTGGCGGCCGGCAAGTACGGTCTGGAACCGCGCCATCCGCGCCTGCGCCTGCTGACCGACGCCGAGAAACAGGAACTGCTCGGCGGTGATCCAGAACTGGCGGCGCGCCAGCGCGAGGACTATGCAGCCATCGAAACCATGACCGGCGCGCTGGCCGACCCGCGCCTGCGCGGGTTGTGCCGGCTTTTCCTGGAAAAATATGGGGCTCGCTTCCGCCGCAGCGGCGCCGCGCGCGAAAACCATCACGCCCGCCGCGGCGGCCTGGTCGAGCATGTGGCGCAGATGATGCGCAGTGCGTCCGCCATTGCCGGCGTCTACCCTCAGCTCAATCGCGACCTGCTGATCACCGGCGTGCTCTTCCACGACTGCGGCAAGCTCTGGGA
>CANNUR010000181.1 GCA_947523045.1 uncultured Prosthecobacter sp. | reverse complement strand
TGTCGCATGATCACAAATCACCCCAGTCCGCCGTCGAGTCAACCTTTTTCCAATAAAGGGACAGACACTTTATAAGAAAATCGACATTGATGCGGGTCTCGACGAGTGCCTAGGTCGACTAACTGCCGAAGTAGTGGCGCAGGGCCTCCATCATGCCCTCGCTGGCGGGTTTGGTGGCGACGAAACCGCCGTGGCTGCGCACCTGGACCTTGACGGAGTCGAGGGCGTTGCCGGGCGCTGCCAGGCGATGGGCGCGCACCGGGTGCAGCATCGACAGGTCATTGTGGTTGTCGCCGGCGGCAAAGCAGTGCGAGGCATTGAGACCCAACTGGCGGGCGAGTTCGGCGAGGGCGGTGCCCTTGCTGTAACCGCTGTGGGAGAAGCGCAGGTAGATGCCGTTGCGATGGTAGCCGATGTCGGGGAATTCGGCCGCATGGGTGTCGATGAAGGCGGCGATGCGGTCCATTTCCTCCTCGCTCTCGGCGACGATGCCGAGTTCGCCATAATCGCCGGCGAGAAACTGCGCGCCGGTTTCCGACTCGACCCAGCGGCGGATCAGGTCGAGCGAGGTGCGGTGGTCGCGGACAAACCGCTCGTGAGCCCGGCGCGCCTGGCGGTTCCAGGGTCCCGCATCCTTCCAGCCGCCGAACAGGCCCGGGCGATGGATATCGCACTCCATGGCGATGATGAAGTCCGGTTCCATGAACAGGCCGTACTGGGCGATGCCCTGCAGGGTTTGAGGCAGACTGCGACCGGTGTTGATGACCCAAGCCGCGCCCTGATGGCGCAACTGACGGATCATGCGCCCGAGCTCGGGGTGAAAAACCGGGTCCGACTCAGGGTGTACGAGCGTGCCGTCGAAGTCGAAGGAGAGCAGAAACGTGGGCTGCCGGGCCATGAACCGCATGGATGCGCGCGCTCGCCGCCGGCGTCAAGACAGGCTTGCGGAGTCAGCGCCGGCGAAGTTCGCCGTTGCCATTCTGACGGAAGTAGGCGTCGCGCTGGCGGCGCAGTTCTTCCAGCCGCGAGGCCAGAGCAGAGGTGCCAGGGGCGCGTGTCGCCGGCTCCTCCTGCGGTCGCACAAACGGATTGTTCATGCCCAGGCTGCGCCAAGGACCGGGCGGCACCTCGTCGAGATCGACAAAACGCCAGTCGCACTTCGCCTTGCCGGCCATGCCGAGGAAGTCGCGCACCGCCGGCGACACATCGATGCCGGCGCCGTTGTTGTTGGGGTTTTTCGGGCGGGCATTGCCGAAGACATAGGCGTGGTCATCGGTGACAAAGGGCCCGCAGTCCTCCCACTGGGCGTAGCAGACGCGGTTGCCGTAGCGGATGGCGACCCAGGTGCCCTTGAGTACCGACTTGCCCGGCCGGGAGAATTTCTGCTGGAACCAGGGGATCACCTGCGCGGCCTCCGGCTTGTGGGTCCGGTAGTCAAGACAGTCATTGTAGGGCAGCGCCACGTAGAAGGGGTTGAGACCGGGAGTGAAGCCTGGCGGGCAGAAGTTCGCCGTGCGTTTGGCCGGATCCGGATCGTCGAAGCCGCCGAAGTTTTGCATCCACGCGGTGTCCCAGGAACTTTTGTGGTTCGGCGTCGGGTTCTTTTCAGTCGGCTCCTCCCCCACCCAGAACACCGTCGCCGTGATGTCGGTCTTCCATGGGTAGCGGGCGTAGCCGAGTCGCGGCAGGGTCGGCGAATTCACCCGCGGCGCCGTCAGTGGCGGCAACGAGGCGCCAGGCGCGCCGGCGCGACCTTGGAAGGCGGCGACACTGGCCGTGGTGGAGACCTTGGGCACCGACTGGGCCACGGCAGACGGACCCCAGGCCGCCAGCAGGAGGAACAGTGAGGAGGGAAGGACTCGGGGCATGTGGAAATTCGGGGGGATGTAGAATTTACCAGAAGCGACTGGCATCGAGCAACCCAAAATCGCTTTGGATCCGGCCTCAGGTCAGGTGAAAGGCCTCGGGCAGCAGCTCGGCCAGCGTGCGCACCACCGGTCGCCCGCCGCTCAGAAAGACCACCTGGGTCGCCCCGCCGGGCAGGGCAAACTCGGCCATCACCTGCCGGCAGGCACCGCAGGGGGAAAACTCCTGCCCGGGACAAACGACAGCCAGGCGGACAATGCGCAGATTCGGCCCTTCGGCGGTCACGGCCTGGCCGACGGCAACGCGCTCGGCGCAGACGGTCAGCCCGTAGCTGGCGTTTTCGACATTGACGCCGGTGAAGCGACCGCCGGCAGCAGTCTCCAGGGCGCAGCCGACCCGGCAGCCGGAGTAGGGCGCGTGGGCGTGGACAGCGGCGGCGCGGGCGAGTTCAAGAAGGTCCATGCCGTCATCCTGCACCAAAAAAAACGGCGGCGGAAGCAAATCCGCAGCCGTCGAGGAGAGGCGCGCAGAAGCGCCCGGACTCAGAGCGCCTTGAACTTCACGGCGCGCCACTGCACTTGGTAGGGACCGGTACCCTTCTTGATGCCATGGACCTGGAAGCCGATGTGGCCTTCCGGATCGCCCGGCTGCTTGAAGTCGGCGGTTTTGACGCCGTTGACGAAGCTCTGGTAGTGATCGCCCTGCACCACGATGCGGTAGTGATTCCACTCGCCCTTCTTGAAGGCGGCCTTGGCGGCCTCGGAGCGCACGGCTTCCGTGCCGGTCAGGATGCTCCACCAGGTGCCGCGGCGCGCTTCGTCATAAAAATCACCGGCCGTGCCGTTGACCGCGATTTCGCACTGCGGACCGTACAGGCGGCCGGCCGGCAGGGGCTTGCCGCTCTTGCTGCCCTCGGGCGCCGGATCGCCTTCCTTGGCGAGCTTGCTGCGCACCTGCACCCCGGAGTTCAAGGCGTCATCCACCTTGACCTCAAACTGCAGTTCGAAATCCTTGAACGGCCCCTTGACCAGGAAGGTGTTGGGGCTGCCATCGACCGTGGTACCGGTGAGAACGCCGTTTTCCGCCTTGTAGGTGGCGGTGCCGCTGACGATTTGGGCGTCGCCCAGACCATCGGTGAACCAGGTCTGCCAGCCGTCCTCGGCACGGGCAACGGGAGCGAATGCACCGAGGCAGGCCACGGCGAAGAGGGTGTAGAGAGGGATCGATTTCATGGGATCAGGCGACCATCAAAGCCGGAATGCCGGGACCTGCACCTGCAAAATCACAGGATCACCCCATTTGTTAATTAAACTTAACAAAATCAGGCGATTAAAACGGCATAAAAACGCCAAAAGAATCGAATTGGAACTTGCCCAAAACGACGGCTTGGATTTAAATGGCATTGAAATGGGGTTTTAATCACCCCGTCAGCCACATGGCCCGCCCCTCCAACACCTTCGACTCGGTCAGCCTGACCATCGCGATTACGCCCCAGATCCGGGCGTATCTCGATGATCTGACCCTGAAGGGCACGTTCGGCTGCAGCCCCGCGGAAGCGGCGCGCATGCTGTTGAGCGCGGCGATTGAGCAGAAGCTCAAGGATGGTGAGTTGGACAAACGCAAATTCATTGTGCAGGACGGCACTGTGGTGCCGGCGCCGGAAACCGCCTGAACCTCCCTCAAAATCATGACTCTGCAACCCGACACCCAGGCCGACGTGCTGCTTTTTCACGCCATGATGAGCATCGAAGTCGAAGACCACGAGCGCGACCGTCGCGAGGCGTGGAAATCGGACACGAGCCTGGAGATCCTGGCGCGTGAACTCGTCCGTCACACGCCCGAACTGGCCCGCCTGCTCGTCGACGACGGCATGGTGCGTCTCGCCGCCTAATCCCACCACGATTGCCACACCGGCTTCACGGTCGCCAGAAAGGCCAACGTCACCCGACGTTGGCCTTGTCATTTCCAGGGCTGGCATCCATCATGGCACGTCTGTTCCCCGCCTTCCATGATCGCCCCGACCCGTCTGCTGTTCCCGGCCCTGCTTTTGCTCGGCGCCTGCGCCACCGTCAAAAAATACACGCCGGACCTCAGCCGCCTGCCGAAGCCGCCCCTGCCCTCCTTCGCCGGTCTGAAAAAACTCACCCGCGTCCTGCCCGGCATGCCGGAGACCGACAGCACGGGCGTCGAGGATCCCAAACTGCCCTTTGAAGCCGGTCAGAAACTCGCCCAGGGTCACAGCCTGCGCCTGCACATCTACGAGGGTGCCCGCTCGACCAAGCGCATCTACAATGGTGTGGTCATGGTCGATGCCGACGGTCTGGTCCACTTCGACGACGCCGGCAGCGCCCGTGTCGGCGGTCTCGACCTCGTCGAGGCCTCGGAAACCCTCGCCCGCACCTTCCGCCTCGGCCTGCGCCTGACCCGCCAGGTCACCGTCCATGTGCTGTCGGTCGAAGACGTGCCGCTGGTCGCCGTCAACGGCGACATCGTCCGCCCGCGTTATTTGCCAGCCTGGGAGGGCATGACCGTTTCGCAGGCGGTCGCCCACGCCGGCGGTCGCCGCGCCGGTTCATCGAACCGCGGCGTCTACCTCATCCGCGAAGGTCTGAGCCGCTACTACGCCGACCTGGAAACTGCCGATGTCAAAATGGCGCCGGAACCGGGCGACATCATCCAGCTTTCCAAGGATTTTTGATCCATGATCGAGCACATTGGCGGCAGTCCGGAAGCGAACCAGAATCCCTGGGCGCAGCTGCTCAAGTCCATCTTCGTGCTGCGGGCCGGCTGCGGCCTGCTGCTTCTCTACCGCCACGGCTGGCAAGCTGTGCGCGACGCCTATGAATTCCTCTGGAACGAACAGCCCTGGGCTTGGGTGACACTGGTCAAGGATGCCGGGCTGCCGCTGCCGCACCTGCTGACGCCCGTGCTTGCGGTCGTTGTCGCGGCCGTCGCCCTGAGCTGGATCACCGGTTTTCTAACCCGGCTCTTTGCCTTCCTCTTCCTGCCGCTGGTCGGCGCCTTCGTGTTTTTCGCCAGCCGTGCAGGCAGCGACGCCGTCGAGACCGGCTGGCTGTACCTGCTCGCGAGCCTGACGCTGCTGCTCTTCGGCTCCGGGGCCATCTCGCTCGACCAGCTCTTCCGCATCGGCGAAAGCTGGAGCGCGGAAACCCGCAAGAAAGGCTGGTGATGAGCACCGCACCGCCGGAGCGCCTGCTCGCCATCGACCCCGCCCTGCGCAACACCGGCTGGGCGGTCCTGGAAAAGGCCGGACGCGACCTGCGCACGCTCGCCTGGGGCGTCATCAGCAACCCGCCTAAATTGCTCCACTCCGGCTGCCTGCTGGCCATCCGCGAACAGCTCGCCGACGTCATCCGCTCCCACTCACCCACCACCTGCGCGATCGAATCGACGATCTACGTTCAGAGCTACAAGACCGCCATCGTGCTCGGCACCGCCCGCGCCGCCTGCCTGATCGCCGCCGCCGAGCACGGCCTGCCCATCTATGAGTACTCGCCCAGCGAGGTGAAACAGGCCGCCGTCGGCCGTGGTGCCGCCCGCAAGGACCAGGTGGCCTTCATGATCCGTTCCCTGCTGCGCCTGCGCGAAACCCCGCCCGCCGACGCCGCCGACGCCCTCGCCGTCGGCATCGCCCACTTCCAAAGCAGCGAAGCCAGCGCCGCCCTGGGGCGCGAGGCCCGAAGGGTGTGAGGGTGTGGTGAGTGAGGAGTTTTTCGTATTAGACTGCAACCAAACACCAAACACCAAACACTCATCCCTTCCCATGCCCCGCCTCGTCGCCCTCCTCCTGCCCCTGCTGCTGGTCGCCTGCGGGGAAAGGCAGCCGCGCGCGGACCTGGTGTTTTTGCAGAGTGCCGAGCCGGAAACCCTCGATCCCGCGCTCGCCACCGATCAGGTGTCGATGCGCATCTCCTCCTCGCTCTTCGAGGGACTGTGCCGCGTCAATGAACACGGCCGCCCCGAGCCCGGCATGGCCGAGCGCTGGGACATTTCCGACGACCGCCAAACCTACACCTTCCATCTGCGCGCCGGCACGACTTGGAGCGACGGTGCGCCGGTGGTCGCCCAGGATTTCATCGCCGCCTGGCGACGCGTGTTGACGCCCGAGACCGGCGCCGACTACGCCAGCCTGCTGCATGTCATCCGCGGCGCGCGCGCCTTCACGGAAGGCAGCGCCGGTTTTGACCAGGTCGGCCTGCGCGCGCCGGACGCGCGCACCCTTGTCGTCGAACTCGACAACCCGGTGCCCTACTTCATCGATCTCTGCGCCTTCCTCACCCTCGCGCCGGTGCCGCTGCGCACGATCGAGCAACACGGCGG
>CANNUR010000180.1 GCA_947523045.1 uncultured Prosthecobacter sp. | reverse complement strand
GCGGCCGTGCCGCGTAACCCAGGAAATGCGCCGCTTCATGCCCCTGCTCGCCGCCTTCTTCTCCAGCCTCTTCGGTGCCGCCCAGGCTGGCTCCGGGGAACGGGTCGACCGCCCCGCCCCCGAGGTCACCGGCCTCAACCAGGACGGCAAGGTGGTGCGCTTCACCGAGGTCTATGCCAAGGGGCCGACCGTGGTGTTTTTTTATCCCAAGGCCAACACCCCGGGTTGCACCGCGCAGGCTTGCTCGCTGCGCGACGCCTTCGCCGAACTCCAGCAGCAGGGCGTGCAGGTGCTCGGGGTCTCCACCGACGGCGCCGAGGCCCAGCAGAAGTTCAAGACCCAGCACCGCCTTCCCTACGACCTCATCGCCGACCCCGAGGGCAAAATCCTCGCCGCCTTCGGCGTCGGCAAGGTGCTCGGCCTGCTGCCCTTCGCCTCGCGCCAGTGCTTCCTGATCCGCAACGGCCGCATCGTCTGGCACGACGCCAGCGCCTCGACCGCCACCCAGGCCGACGACATCCGGCGGGTCCTCAAAGAGGGCCGGTGAGCTGGAGATGCGGCAAATGCCCCCGTCGATTCTGCGGGTCGATGCCTCCTCTGTAGACGCGGGCAGTGACCGCGTGGATCCCACGGGTCGATCCGCCTTCTGTAGACGCGGGCAGTGACCGCGCGGATCCTGCGGGTCGATGCCCCGCACTACAGGAAATGCAAATGCCCTGCATAGGGCCATTCGACGGCGTTCCGCACCAAGCCTGCACGCACAGGGTTGTTCATCACATAGTGCCACTTCCCCTGGTAGCTTTCCTCCGAGCGAAGCACATGATCAAAGAAGTTTCGCTGCCATTGGAAATCGGTCATACCGGTCCGGCCGCGCAAGAGTTTGCTGCTCCACTGTTTCCAGGCACCGACGTAAGTGCCGAGGCTTGCCGCTTGGCGACTCGCTGCACAGAACAGATGCACGTGATCCGGCATGATGACATAGCGCCCGACTTGCCAGCCGTGGCGTTGATAGCCGGTCTCCCACACTTCACGTAAAATGGCGTGAACTACCTCATGGGCCAAAAGCTGTCGCCTTGCTTGGACACAAACCGTCAGGAAGAAAATCGGAGGATCGATCCAAACCTGAGTCAGTCGGCGCAAAGCCGCAAATCGACGCTGAGACGGCTCGTCATTCATGTTGTCAACATGAACCACGGCCTCCTATTTCTAAAATTATTTCTTATTTTTCACTCCTTTTGGACGCAGACAGTGGATTTGCGAGTCGATCCGCCTTCTGTGGACGCGGGCAGTGACCGCGTGGTTCCCTGCGGGTCAATGCCCCGCACTGACAGACCTCTCCGCTCTTGGCTCCCTGCTCGGTGCCCAAGTCCCACAAAAAGGCTGTTCAGTCCCCACGCCGCCTGCTAAGCGTGTTGGATCCACTGCGTATCCTCCCTTCCATGAACCGCCGCCATTTCCTCGCCAGCAGTCTCGGCCTCGCCGCCGCCCCCCTCGCCGCCATCGGCCCCATCCAGCGCGCCGGCCAGAGCCGCATGCAACTCGGTGTCGCCGCCTACAGCTTCCGAGAGGCCTTCCAGTGGAGCCGCGGCAAGGAGCAGAAGGTGACGGGCCGCAAGCCCTGGAGCATCCTCGACTTCATCGACTGGTGCGCCGATCACAACGTGCCGGGTGCCGAGGTGACCAGCTACTTCTTCCCGCCCGATGTCGACAACGCCTTTCTGCTGGAGGTGCGTCGCCATGCCTACCTGCGCGGCGTCCAGCTTGCCGGCACCGCCGTCGGCAACAACTTCGCCCTGCCCAAGGGTCCGGAGCTCGACCAACAGATCGCCGACGTGAAGAAATGGATCGATCACGCGGCGGTGATGGGCGCGCCGCACATCCGCGTTTTCGCCGGACCGGTGCCGAAGAAGCTGTCCATCGAGGAAGCGGTCGCCAACTGCACCGCCGCCTACCAGGAATGCCTCGATTATGCCGGTAAAAAAGGCGTCTTCCTCGGCCTGGAAAACCATGGCGGCATCGTCGCCGAACCCGAAAACCTGGTGAAGATGGTGCGCGACGTCAACAGCCCCTGGGCGGGCATCAACTTCGACAGCGGCAACTTCCACACCGAGGATCCCTACGGCGACCTGGCCAAGATCGCCCCCTACGCGATCAACGTTCAGCTCAAGATGGTCATGCGCGCCAAGGGCGTCGAACGCAACCAACCGGGGGAGCCGACCGACATCCCGCGCCTGCTGAAGATCCTGCGCGACGCCAACTACCAGGGCTGGTTCACGATCGAGTTCGAGGAGAAAAAGGATCCCTTCGTCGAGGTGCCGAAAATCGTCGAACGCCTGCGCACGCTGCTGTCCTGAGCCTCACCTATCATGAAAGCCTGGCTGCTGCTGCCGCTCTGCCTGCTTGCCTCCGTCCGTGCCGAACTGACGGAGGAGCCGCAAGGTCTTCCTCAAGAAAGCCGCGGGCAAAAAATAGTCTCGACCCACGGGACTTCCGGCGTAACATTCATGGGGTTGCTGCGTCTTCCCCGTTGAACCGATGTTTCGCCTGCTTGCCATCCTCCTTGTCCTGACCGCCCAGGCCCTGCCTGCGCCGGTCCTAGCGGCTTGGTGCGCGGAACCCGACGCCTGCGCCTGCTGCGCCGGCACCTGCCCCTGCCTGGAGCCGGCCGAGGAATCTTCGGCCCCTCTGGTGCCCCCACCCGTGCGCGAGCCTGAACCCCGCTGGCAGGCCTCGGTGCCGCCAGCGTGGCAAGCCCTGCCGACCGCCCGTTTGCCGTCGTTCGCCACCCGTCCGCCCCCGCGGGCCACGGATCCGCCAGGACGCGGCGCCGCGGGTGTCCGCCTGCAGGCGCTGCTCGGCGTGTTTTTGCATTGAGAAGGGCCCACGCCTGCGCCCGCCGCCCGCACCCGCGGGGCTCTCGGCGCGCGTCGCTCCGTCAACCCCGGACGCTCCATGCCCATGCACCGCCTGTTTCTATCCCTGCTCTTCCTGCCCCTGCACGCCACCCTGGCCTGCGACACCTGCCAGACGTCGACCGCCCGGCGCGGTCGCGTCGTCGAATACGACCTTCACATCGCCGAACAAACCGTCCACCCCGCCGGTCGCGCTGTCCGCGGCCTGACGATCAACGGCGGCATCCCCGGCCCCGTGCTGCGCTTCCGCGAGGGCGACTTCGCCCGCATCCGCGTCCACAACGACCTCAAGAACGAGGAGACTTCGACCCATTGGCACGGCCTGCTGCTGCCCAATGTGCAGGACGGCGTGCCACATGTCACCACGCCGCCAATCCTGCCCGGAAAGACCCACACCTTCGAGTTCGACCTGCGTCACAGCGGCACTTACTGGTACCATTCCCACACCCATTTCCAGGAACAGAGCGGGGTGTACGGCGCCATCGTCGTCGAGCCGCGCGGGGGCGAACCCGTGAAAGCCGACCGCGAGCACGTGCTGGTCCTGTCGGACTGGACCAACATCGACCCGCACGAGGTCATGCGCCTGCTCATGCGCGGCAGCGATTATTTCGGCCTGATGCGCCGCAATGCCCAGTCGATCCTCGGCGCCTGGCGCGCCGGCCGCCTGAAGGACTACTTCCAGCGCGAGTGGGATCGCATGCCACCGATGGACATCTCCGACGTCGGCTACCATGCCTTCCTCATCAACGGCCAGCGCCAAGTCCGGCTGGAGGGGCGGCCCGGCGAACGCCTGCGCCTGCGCCTCGTCAATGCCTCGGCCGCCAGCTACTTTTACCCGCACGCCTCCTCCGGCCCGATGACCCTCGTCGCCGCCGACGGTCCGCCGGTCGAGCCGGTCGCCGTCGACCGCTTCCTCATGGCCATCGCCGAGACCTACGACGTCCTCATCACCGTGCCACCCTCCGGCCAGTACGAACTGCGCTTCACCGCCCAGGACGGCAGCGGCCATGCCTCGGCCTTTTATGGCGAGGGCAGCCTGACGCCGGCCAGCGACCCGCCGCGGCCGAACCTGTACCAGATGAACGACATGCTGCGACTGGCGCTCGATGAGCAGAAGGACGATCCGCGCGCCTCGCTGGAACTGCCGCGGCCCGGCTCGCCGTACCGACTGCTGCGCGCGCCCGCCGACACCACCCTGCCGGCGCAGTTGCCACGCCGGCGCATCACCCTGCATCTCACCGGCGACATGAACCGCTACATCTGGGGCTTTAACGGCAAGACCATCGCCCAGGATCCCTACATCCCCATCCGCAAGGGCGAGATCATCGAGCTGGAACTCATCAACGACTCAATGATGCACCATCCGATCCATCTGCACGGCCACTTCTTCCGCCTGCTCATGGGCCACGGCGCGCGCTCACCGCTCAAGCACACCGTCGACGTGCCGCCGATGAGCCGCCGCCTGATCGAGTTCGAGGCGAACGAGGACAAGGACTGGATGTTCCACTGCCACATCCTCTACCACATGATGAGCGGCATGGCGCGGGTGTTCCGCTATGAAACGCCCATGGGCACACCGCCAACGGCACCCGAGGTTGCCGCCGGCCACGCATCCACCGGCGGGCCCGCGATGGATCCGGCTGACCACAGCCTCGGCCACGCTGCCGGCCTCGGCGAGCACGCGCACGACATGGCCTACGTTTGGGGCGCCGCCTCCATCCAGAGCCATCTGAGTGAGGGCCTGCTCACCTGGATGAATCCCAAAAACGACCTGCAGCTCGCCTGGGAGGTCGGCTGGGAGGGTGTGGACAAGCCCGAGTATGAGGTGGACGCCTTGTACCAGCGCTACTTCAACCTCAACTTCCAGGCCTTCGCCGGCGCGCGGTTCACCAACCAGGAGGAGGCGGAAAATCGCGCCCTGGCCGGGATCAACTACCGGCTGCCGCTCTCGGTCTGGGTGAATGCCACGATCGACAGCGAGGGCGGCGGCCGCTTCACCCTGTCGAAATCCTTCCGCCTCACCTCCCGGTTGTCGGCCTGGGGCGAGGTGTTTTACGACACCGGCAGCGAGTGGGAGTGGACCGCCGGGGCCGACTGGACCCTCAACCGCCACGCCTCGCTCATCGCCCAGTTCCATTCCGACTACGGCCTCGGTGCCGGCGTCCTGCTGCGCTTCTGATCAAATTCGTCATTCGTCATTCGTTATTCGTCATTCCCAACCCACACACACCATGAAAACCGCCGTTCAAACCACCCTGCTCGTCCTCGCCACCGCCGGCCTGTTCGGCCTCACCTCCTGCTCCAGCACCGCCGGTGCCAAGCCCTACCCGCTCGATGTCTGCCTCGTCAGCGGCAACGAACTCGGCAGCATGGGCAAGCCCGTCACCTTCGTCCACGAAGGCCAGGAAGTGAAGCTCTGCTGCCGCCCCTGCCTCGACGACTTCCAGGCCGACCCCGCCAAGTACCTGGCCAAGCTGCGCTGAGCAACCCACTCAACCGCAGTCGCAGTCGAGACAGCCGTGCGTCGCGCAGGCGCGGCAGGTGCGCTCCACCTGCTCGCGCAACCGTCGACGCGCGCGCAGCAGTCGCACGTTGACCGTGTTGACGCGCTCGCCGGCCGCGCGCGCCAGTTCACTGGCCGACTCGCCCTCAAGATCGACCCGGCGCAGCAGCTCGGCATCGGCCTCCGGCAGGGCGGGCAGCAGCTTCAGCACGCACTGGCAGACGTCCCCGGCCTGCTCAGGTTCGAGGGTCTCCGGCAGCTCCACGGCCAGTTTGTCCAGCGCCTGATCGCGCGTCGTGCGCCGGCGGTGGGCGTCGATGATCGCGTGGCGCAGCACCCGGTAAAACCAGGTCACCGCGCCCTCGGCATCATCGGGCACCTGCTCGGCCTTGAGCGCCTTGAGCAGGCAGTCCTGAACGAGGTCAGCGGCCAATTCCGGATCGCCGGTGCGCGAACGCACAAAACCGACAAAGGCCTCCAGATGCTCCAGCAGCGGCGAGGTGGACATGCAGGCAAGTCTGCCACAGATTTCTGCAAAGTCCCGCGGTAACACTTTTGCCCCTGCCGCGTGGACAGGGATGCGGCTTCCCCCCGGCTTGGGATGGCTAGAATCAATCCCGTCATCACCGTCCCTCACCGGCTGTTTTGGCTTCCCCCCCGGCTTGGGATGGCTAGAATCTCCCGCAGCAGCAGCAGGACGTGCAGAAGGTTTTGGCTTCCCCCCCGGCTTGGGATGGCTAGAATGACGTGCTCGGCGTCGATCTTGAGAACCATGTTTTGGCTTCCCCCCCGGCTTGGGATGGTTAGAATCCAGCGACACCGGC
>CANNUR010000179.1 GCA_947523045.1 uncultured Prosthecobacter sp. | reverse complement strand
GACTTACGGCGCGCCCCCGCGCAGCCTGACCACCGGAGACCTGTCGGACCTGAGCGATTTCTACTACAGCGTCGTGCTGAGCAATCAGCTCAACTCGAGGGTCAGCCACAGCCTGAGCTTTGGTCGAGAGGCCGCGCTCAACGTCACCTCGAACTACGTCATCGCCGACTACGTCAACTACGGCATCTCTTTCATCGCCTGGAAGGGCAGCCGCATCTCGCTCAGTTCCTACGTGGAGCAGGCCGAGATGTCGGGGGGCGTCTATGCCCAGGAAACGCTGCAGTATGGTCTTGACCTGCACCTGGCGCACCGCATCACCTCGAAACTCACCGGTGGCATCGGCTACCACTATGGTCGTACGGATGCCGAACGTCTCGGAACGAGCACGACACCGGGTACCGGAGCTCTCGGCAGCGAAGCCAATGCCGGCCTCTTCGACCAGCACGCCTGGAACTTCGACCTCACCTACGCCCTCACCCACAAGGCAAGCCTGGTGTTCGGCTACCGCTATTACCTGACCAACATGCTGTCGGGCCCGGGCAATTTCAACGACCAGGACTTCACGCAGAACCGCGTCATCCTCGGCTTCAACTACAACTTCTAATTTCCGCCGCCGTCGTCCATGCGCCCGATTCGCCTATTTTGCCTGCTCACCCTGGTCCCGGCCCTGCTGAACGCGCAGGACGCGGGCGTGCGCGAGTACGAGGAGCGCCGGCCGGCTGCGGCCACGGCACCGGTCGCCACTGGCGACATCGCCCGCTCCGCCGCCGTCATCAACTCGATGGACGTACTCGACGACACCCAGCCGATCGAGCCGGGCGACACCATCAGCATGCGCATCGTCGAGGACCGCACCGAGCCGCGCCAGCTGCGCGTCGGCGCCACCGGTGAAATCTACGCGCCACACATCGGCCTCGTCAAGGCGGCCGGCCGCACCTGCAAGCAGCTCGCCTACGAGGTGAAGAAGCGCCTGGAGCAGAGCTACTATAACCAGGCCACCGTCGTCGTGGCGATCGACCTCAAGCGCCAGGATGATCCAAACGCCCGCCTGCGCTACGGCAGCGCCGAGATCGACTTCTTCACGGTCTACGGCCAGGTGCTGCGCCAGGGCAAGTACGAGCTGCCGCAGGACGAGGACATCACCATCAGTCAGGCCATCCTGCGCGCCGGCGGTTTCGCCCAGTTCGCCAATCCACAGAAGGTCAAGCTGGTCCGCAAGACCCCGCAGGGCAACAAGACGGTCATCGTCGATCTCGACGAGATCATGCGGCGCGGCAATCTCGACTACGACATCTTCATTCGGAACAACGATGTCATCATCGTCGACGAGAAGAAGGTGAACTTCTGAGGCAAGCCCCCAGCACCCGGCTGCGGAGGCTGAACACCAGCAGGCCCGCGCCGCCTGCCCCACCCCCGCCGCCCCCGTGAACACACCCCCTCAAGCCCCCTTGGACCTGACCCTGCCCGGCCAGGGCCAGTCGCACAACCTCAGCCGCATCCACGAGACGTCGGCCAAGCTGCAGCGCTACCAGATCCTCTTCCGCCGCCGCTGGTGGTTCCTGCTGCTCACCGCCAGCATTGGCATCTGCGTGCAGGCCGTGCTCATCACCGGCAAGCCGGACGAGTACAAGTCGCTCGCCAAACTCGTCGCCGGCGGCCGCATGGTCGCCCAGGGCGAGGTCGCCGGCTGGCAGGAAATCATGGTCGATTTCTACGGCACGATCATCGAGACGCTGCAGAGCGCTGAGATGAAGAAGCGCGCGCTGGCGCGCATCCGCGCCCTCTACCCCGATCTCAAGGATTCCGAGGTGGAGATCCGCGTCGCCCAAAACCGCGGTTCGGCGATCTTCAACGTCTTCGCCACCGGGCCGGATCCGGCCTACACGAAGATCTTCCTGCAGGCGCTGATCGACGAGTTCATCGCCTTCCGTCAGCAGATCCGCGAGCAGGGCCTGGAGAAGGCGCTCAACACCTTCACCGAAAACGTCGTCAAGAAGGGCCGCGAGCTGCAGGACAGTGGCGAGAAGCTGGAAGCCTTCCGCAAGGCCAACAACATCGTCATCCTCACCAACGGCAACAATGAGGCCGCGGCCTTCCTGATCAACCTGAAGGGCAAGAAGGAAGCCCTGCTCACGGATCTGAATGACATCCGCCTCGCTCTCGAGGATGTCGACGCCGCCATGGTCAACCGCGAACGCGCCGCCCTCGCAGGCGCGGCCAGCGTCACCGCTGGTGCTGCCACCGCGCCTGCCGGCGCCACCGCAGCCCCTGCCACCGACACGGCGACACCCCAAGTGGCAGGCTCACGCACCAGCCTGGGCATCTCGACCGCCGAACGCAACTACCTGGAAATCCGCAACGAGATGTTCCGCCAGCAGAACGAGCGCACCAAGCTGCTCAAGTCGTTCAAGGCACAGCACCCGTCGGTGGTCGAGGTCGACGAACGCATTGAGTCGGCCCGCCGCCTGCTGGCGAATTTTCAGGAGGAAATCCTCAAGGAACTGCGCGGCCAGATGGCTGACCTCGAGCGACGCATCCGCGGCCTCGACCAGCAGATCGCCGAGAAGGAGAAGGAGGCGCTCGAACTCGGCGCCAAACTCGCCGAGCATGAGCGGCTCGAGGAGGAGTACAAGACCGCCAAGCTGGCCCACGACCAGATGTTTGAAATGGTCGTCAAGTTTCAGCAGATGCAGAACATCCAGACCGACTACGTCGCGGTCCAGGAACCCGCCTCGGACGCCCTCAAGGAGGAGCTGGAGCCGGTCAAACCCCTGCTCGGCGGCATGCTCGCCGGTCTTATGGGCGGCATGATCATCCTGCTCATCTTCGATCGCCTCGACGACCGCATGAACTCGTTCAGCGAGTTCCAGGCGCTGTTCCCGGCCGAGTCCGTGCTCGGCCAGATCCCCGAGCAGAAGCAGCGCGGCGACGTCGCCCTGCTCCAGCCCAACGACACCCGCCACCTCTACGCCGAGGCCTTCCGCAACGTCCGTTCGTCGATCCTCTTCAAGAACTGGCAGGGCACCCCGCCGAAGACCATCCTGGTCACCAGCGCCGTGCCGAACGAGGGCAAGACCACCGTCACCTCCAACCTCGCCGTCACCATGGCCCTCGGCGGCGCGCGCGTGCTGCTGGCCGATTGTGACCTGCGTCGCGGCGGTGTCAGCGAGTTGTTCAAGCTGCCCAACACGCCCGGCCTCAGCGAGGTGCTGCGCGGCCTGATCCCCTGGCGCGATGCGGTCCAGGACACCGGCATCCCCAACCTCAAGCTCATGGCGCGCGGCGAGGTGATCGACCAGACCTCCGAGGTGCTGCTGTCGAAGACCGCCGACGAGGTGCTCAAGGAAATGGCCGCCAGTTACGACTACGTCATCTTCGACAGCGCTCCGGTGCTGGTCGCCGACGACACCGGCAGCTTTGCGCCCAAGCTCGACACCGTGCTCTTCGTCGTGCGCATGTCCTCGACCCTCGCCCGCCTCAGCGGCAAGGCCCTCGACACGCTCTATGAGCGTCAGGTCAACGTCGGCGGGGTCATTCTCAACCGCTCGTCGACCAACCTCAAGGAGTACACGTACTACAACTACGCCAGCTACTACTACACGCCCGCGGCACGCGCGGCGGAGAAGGAGAAGAAGGCTGGCGCGGCTTGAGGTGGGCGGACAGGTCAGTCCGCCCCGTTGAAGCGCTCGCTGGCCTTGCGCAGCTTCGGCTGCGGGCGCTTGGCCCAGATTTCGACCTCGGTTTTCAGAACCTCGATGGCCTTGCTCAGCTGGCGGTCGATGCCCTTGGCGGCGTCGCCGGGTTCGGGCCAGACGACGTGATGAGGTTGGGCACCGTTGAGTTCCATGTCGAGCCCGGACTCCAGGCCGTACCAGCCGCGGAAAGGCAGACGCAGGCTGCCGACGTCGAGGATGCGCGCGCTGCCGGTGCTGATGACGCCGCCGGCGGTGGGCGTGCCGACCACCTGACCGCGTTTGAGCAAGCGGATGGCGTGGCTGAAGATCTCGGCGTTGCTGTAGCTGTTCTGGTTGCAGAGCACGGTGACTGGTTTGTCCCAGGTGGCATAGATGAGGCGGTCCTGCGGGTAACCGGTGCGGTCGCCGCCGCGCGGCACGGTGAGGGAGTGCCGCGGCTGCGTCAGGGCGGTGAGCAGGTGGTCGGTCGTTGAGCCGCCGCCGTTTTCGCGGACGTCGATGATCAGGCCCTCCCGGCCGGCGCCGGCGGCATAGAGTTCCTCCTGGAACTTGTGGAAGCTGGCACTGTCCATGGCGCTGATGTGCAGGTAGCCGAGCTTGCCGCCGGAGTCCTGTTCGACCCGGGCGCGGTTGGCCTTGATCCAGTGATCGTAAAGCAGGCCGCGCGCGGCCGTGTAGCTGATCGGGCGCAGGCTGACATCGCGCTCCTTGCCGTCAACCGCACGCACGCGCAGGCTGATGTCGCGTTCAAGCGGACCATTGAGCAGTTCGCTGACATCCTGACCGGGCCGGGTCTCGCGGCCATCGATGCGCAGGATGAGTTCGCCGGGCAGGATGCGCCGCAGGCGATGACTGGCCGGTCCCTTGGGCAGGACATCGCGCACCTTCCAGCCTGGCCCCGCGTGGGCGGGATCAAAACGCAGGCCGAGGTGGGCGGTCTCCTCACGCCAGGCCGGAGATGGCGATGTGCCGGCGGCGGTGGCGTCAAGCATGAAGCCGAGGTGGGAGCCGTTCAGTTCGCCCAGCATGAGATGCACAAGTTCCTGCACCGCGCGCAGATCAGGCGCGGCGGCGGCGAGGTCGGCATACTTGGCGCGCACGGCATTCCAGTCGCGGTTGCCCAGTCGCTCGTCGTAGTAGTGATCGCGCATGACCCGCCAGCAGAGGTCGAAGACCGCGCGCTGGCGACCCGCCCGCTCGGTGGCCTGCAGGGCGCGGAAACGCCAGGTGCTCAGGCTGCCCGTGGCGGAGAGACTTGCCGGCAGGCCCTCGCTCAGACCGACCAGCAGGTTGCCCTGTTGGAGCCAGCGCGTGTCGGTCAGCGTCGCCGTCGCCAGTAGCTTGGGTTTCAACTCATCCGGGAACTCGAGCGTGTAGGTGCCGCGCTTGCCGTCGATCGTGGCGTTGAAGGCGAGCTTTTTGGAGTCGGGCGACCACGTCAGCCCGGCCTCGGCCGTGTTCGGCAGGCGGATGCGCCGGATGCGCTCGTGAATGTCCTCCAGATCCATCGGCAGGGGCTTGGCCGCGACCTTGGGTGCTGGTTTGGGCTCGGCTTTCGGCTCCGTCTTGGGGGCTGCTTTTTCCGGTTGCTTCGGTTCCGCCGCGGCTTGGACCTTGGGTTCCGCTTTGGGTTCCGCCTTCACCGGGGCCGGGGCGCCAGCCTGCGCCTTGGGATCTTGTGCCTTGGGGTTTGCCTTGGGCGCTGCTTTCGCCAGCTTCTCCCTGGCTTTGATCAGCGTGCGTTCCCGCCGCGACTGCTCATCGTCCTGGCCACGCAGCCAGACATAATGGATGTCGACCTCCTCGTTGTCGCGGCGACCCGTCCAGGCGATCAGGCGACCGTCGGGTGACCAGGCCGGAGCCTCGTCGTTGTCGGGGTGGCGCGACAGGTTGAAGGGCGGCTTCGAGCCATCGACCGGCAACAGCCAGATGTCGCTGTTGAACCATTCGTCGCTCTGCGCGTAGGCCAGCCATTGGCCATCGGGCGAGAAGCTGAAGCTGGGCTTGTTCCAGGAGGCAAACAGGCGCCTGGCGTTTTTGCCGTCGGCATCGGCCAGCCAGAAATCCCCGCGTTCTTTGAGCCAGGCGAGGCGTTTGCCATCGGGACTGAACTGCAGGCCACTTTCGACCGCCGGGTCGTCGGTGATTTTTTCCAGTCGGAAGGTCGTGTTCTCCCACCAAGGCTTGGCTGGCGCTGCCGGCACCGCCTTCCAGACGTCGGCCTGGCCGCCCTGGTCGCTGATGAACCAGAGCGACTTGCCATCGGGGGCGAAGACGAGGTCGCGCTCCTCCTCCGGGGTGCGCGTCACCTGGCGCGGCTCGCGCAATTCGGTGTCCATGACCCAGACGTCGGCATCGGCGAGAAAGGCCATCTGCAGGCCGTCGGCGGTGAAGGCGATGCGGGTGGCGCGCTCAAGCACGCGGCGCTCAATGGGGCTGTCGGCGGGATCGCCCTGGTGCTCGATGTGGATGGGTTCCGGCGCCCGGTCCTGGCCGGGATGCCAGCGGTAGAGATCGGCGAGGTGACGGAAGACCAGGGTGGAGC
>CANNUR010000178.1 GCA_947523045.1 uncultured Prosthecobacter sp. | reverse complement strand
TGCTGCCACCGCGCCTGCTGCATGCCAACCCCGGCTACCTGCGTCCCGCCCTCGGCGTGCTGCCGCCCAGCGGGTGCTGGCTCGCCGGCCTCGCCTGCGATCTTGTTCGCGGCGCTGACGGCCGCTGGCAGGTGCTGGGCGATCGCGCCGAACGCCCGGCCGGTCACGGCTACGCCCTGGAAAACCGCGTCATCCTGTCGAACGTCTTCTCCGAGGCCTTCCACGCCGCCCGCGTGCGCCGGTTGGCCGGCCATTTCGATCGGCTGCGCGAGCGCCTGCAGGGGCTCGCGCCCAACAACCGCCACGGTCGCCCCGGCATCGTCCTGCTGACACCGGGACCGCACCACGAGACCTACTACGAGCACGCCTTCCTCGCCCGCCACCTGGGTTTCCCGCTCGTCGAGGGCGCCGACCTCACCACGCGCGACCGGCACCTGCACCTGAAGACACTCGAGGGCCTGCACCGGATCGACGTGCTCGTGCGCCATGTCGACGACCGCTGGTGCGACCCCCTGGAGTTGCTGGCCGAATCCCTGCTCGGCGTCGCCGGTCTCGCCGAGGCGTGGCGCACCGGCAATGTCGCCCTCGCCAACGGCCTCGGGGCCGGCCTGGTCGACACCCCCGCCCTGCATCCCTTCCTGCCCGCCCTCTGCCGGCATTTGCTGGGCGAGGAACTGCGTTTGGCCAGTGTCGACACCCTCTGGTGCGCCCAACCGGAGGCGCTCGACCGGGTCTGCGCGGAACCCGGTCGCTGGGTGGTCAAACCCGCCTTCGCCCGCGGCGGGCGCGATCCGGTCTTTCTTGCCGACCTCGATGCCCAGGCCCAAAACCGCCAACTCGACCAACTGCGCGCGGCACCACACGACTGGGTCGTTCAGGAGGTGCTGGCGCTGTCAACCACACCGACCTGGACCGGCGACCGCCTGGAGCCACGCCCCCTGGTCTGGCGCACCTTCAGCGTCGCCGATGGCGACCGCTTCGAGGCCATGCCCGGCGGTCTGGCACGGGTCAGTCCCGAACCCGGCCGCTGGTTGATCACCCTGCGCAGCGGCGGCATCAGCAAGGACACCTGGGTCATTGCCGATGATGAAGCGGCTTCGCCGGATGTCGCGCGACCCGCCATCAGCGTGCCCCTGCGGCCGGCGCGACCGCCGAGCGGCGTGCCCAGCCGCGCCGCCGATCACCTCTTTTGGTTCGGCCGCTACGCCGAACGCCTGGAGCAAACCGCGCGTTTGTTGCGCGCCGTGCTGCAGCGCCTGAACGGCGAAGCTGCAGAGACCGAGCAGCGCGAACTGGCCGCCTGCGCCGCGCTCGCCGGCGAACTGGAGCTGTCTAGCGGCGATTTCGAGGCGCAGCTGCCCGCCCTGCTCGGCGATGCCGGCCGGATCGGCGGCCTGCCCGATCTCGTGCAACGCCTGCTCTTCAATGCCTCGGCCGCGCGCGACCGCCTGTCGGACGACACCTGGCGGCTGGTCCACCGCATCGAGCGCGACGCCCGCCTGCCGGCCGGCCCCTTTCAGCCGGGTGCCGCCCAGGCGATGTTGGATACCCTGATCCTGAATCTCGCCGCGGTCAGTGGCATGCAGCAGGAAAACATGACGCGCGGACACGGCTGGCGCTTTTTGGAAATCGGACGTCGCCTGGAACGCGCCACCACCCTCGCCCGTCTGGCCCGCACCGCCGCCCGCCTGTCAGTCAACGATGACGCGGTGCTCGTGCCACTGCTGGAGGTTTGCGACAGCAGCATGACCTACCGTCGCCTGCACTTCGCCCGCCCGGCCCTGCTGCCGGTGCTCGACCTGCTGCTGCTCAACGAGAGCAACCCGCGCTCGGTGGCCCGCCAGTTCGCCGTCATCGGTCGTCAATGCGCCCAGTTGCCGGCCGGCCTGCACCGCGACTTGACGGCGCCCGAGCGACGTGAGGCGGACGCCCTGCGCTCCGACCTCGCCGCTCTCAACCTCGACGCGCTCGCGCGTCGCCCGGAGGAGGCGCCTGCGGCGATCGACGCGTTTTGCACGCGTTTCATCGACGGTCTGGAGCGACTTTCCGACCTGCTCACCGAGCACTACTTCAGCCATGCCGCCAGCCGCGGCGAGGGCCGCGGCTGAGGCCGGTGAATCACTGCGGCAGCACCTTCACCGCCACCGCGCGCGCGGCCGGCAGGTAGGTCTTCGCCAAGGCCTGCAACTCGGCAATCGTAATGCCCTCAAAGTCGCTCAGCAGCGAGCGCGCCCAGTCGAGCCGTTCGGGATGCTCCTGGCAGTTGCGCACGACGTTCTGCGCCCAGTACCGGTTGTCGCGGCGCATCTGTTCGAGCTGGCTGAGCAGCGGCTTCTGCGCGCGCTCAAACTCGTCCTCGGTGATCGGCCCCTCGGCCAGCGTGGCGGCGATCTCGGTGACCAGCTTGGCCAGCGCGCCGGCCTGCTCGGGTTTGCACTCGATCATCGCGGTCATGTAGCCGTAGCCGGTGAAGGTGTCGTTGGCGACGTGGTAACAGGCGGGGCTGTAGGTCTCGCCGAGTTCCTCGCGCACCTTGATGCGCAGGCGGTCGTCGAGGACGGAGGCGAGCAGGCTCAGGCGGCGCGTGCGGCGGATGTCGAGCATGTCGCCGGTCGGCCAGTAGAGCGCTGCCACCGCCTTCGGGATCTCGGTGCTGAACGGCAGATCCTTGATCTGCGGCGCCGGGAAGTCGATGCGGCGTTCCTTGGCGTACTCCGGCTTTGATGCCGCGCGCTCCGGCAGGGCGCCGAGGGTCTTGCGCACAGCCTCCAGCGCTGCCGCCGGTTCGAAGTCGCCGGTGATCGCCACCTCCAGATAGTCTTTCGTCAGTGCCGGCGTCAGCCAGGCCTTCAGCTCGGCGAGGTTGCGCTGGCGCATCACCTCGATCTCCGGGTAGCTGAAGCGGAAATCACCGCCGTGCAGGAAGGACACGACCTTGTCATTCATGATGCCCTCGGCGGTGTGCTGCAGCTGGACGTAGAGCGGCTCCAGGTTCTTCTCGAACTGGCGCTGGGCTTCCTCACGGTAGCCGGGTGCGGTCAGGTAGGCGGCGAGCAGTTGCAACTGAGCCTCCAAGTCCTGAGGGGTGGTGCGACCCGCGAGCAGGAAGGCTTCGTCGCCCACGTTGAAGTCCGTGCCCACTGTGCGACTCGCAAACAGGCGACGCAGGTCATCGGCACTGTGCGCCTCAAGGCCGCCGGCGATGAAGGTGCTGTTGGCAAAGGCGATCAGGCCCGGCTTGTCGGCCGGCGCGCTGAGCTTGCCGCCGCCGAAGTTGAGGGTCACACGCACACTGCCCTTTTCAAACGGGGTGGGCTTGAGGTTGACGCGCACGCCGTTGGCCAGCACCGCGCGGGTGACTTCGAGGTCGGCCTCCACCTGCTGGGACACCACCTTGCCGGCCGGTCCGGGGTTGGCATAGGCAAAGGCGGCGGTCTTTTCGGCGACCGGTGCCTCGACCGGCTTGGCTTGGCTGGCGTGATAGGCGGCGAGGATCTGCGCCTCGGCCTCGCCTTCCAGCTTGAGCTTGCCCCCCACGAAGATCTGCCGGTCGGCACTGCTCCAGGTCTCGGCGAAGGCGCGGTGGCATTCGTCCTTGCTCAGCGCCGCCAGCGCGGACTCGATGCGGGCGAGGTCGGCGCCGGGATGGGTGAAGACCTGCTTGGCGGCCATGACCTTGACCAGGCCGCTGGCGAGATCGCGCGACTTGCGGGTGTCGGCCTGGGCGGCACGCAACTGGGCGTTCTTCAGCAGGCTGGCCTTGGCCTCCTCAAACTCGGCATCGGTGAAGCCGTGCTCGACCGCGCGGCGCACCTCGGTCTCAATCAGGGCCAGCGCCGCCTGCCACTGCTCGGGCGCGCACTGGGCCATGGCGCCGATGACCTCGACGAATTCCAGGTACTCGTAGCTGTAGGATTCCGCTCCGAGGATGGGCGCGCCCTCGGCCTTGGCGAGCTTGGAGAAACGCTGATTGAGCATGGCATCGGCGAGGTCGCGCACCATCTTGTCGCGGCGCGTGGCCGCGCTGTCGGGCCGGTTCTTCGCCGGGCGCAGGATTTCGAGTGAGACATCGACCGCCTTCGCCTCTATTTCCGTGTGCAGCTTGGCGATCAGGCCGCGGCCACTGCTGATCTTGCCAAACGAGGGATCGGCGGCATCGCCGCGCGCGGCCTTGGCGTCGGCAAACTGGCGACGGATCTCGGCCTCGACGGCCGGCACATCCTTGAAGTCGCCGACCGCGACGATCATGGCGCGCTTGGGCGTGTACCAGGTCTCGTAGAAATCGACGAAGCGCGGCCGCTGCATCGTCCTCAGCGTCTCCTCAACGCCGATCGGCAGGCGGTTGGGCAGCAGGGATTCCGGCAGGGCGAACTTGTAGCCGGCAATCATCGTGCGGTACTCGATCGAGTCGCGGCTGAGCTTCTCGCTGAGGATGATGCCCCGCTCGCGGTCGATCTCCTTGGCATCGAGGTTCATGCCGTCGAGGTAATCGCGAAACAGCTGCAGCCCCTCCTCGATCAGCTTGGCCTCGACCTTCGGCAGTTCCAGCATGTACACCGTCTCCTTGAAGGAGGTGTGCGCATTGGTGTCGGCACCAAAGCCCATGCCCAGGCGCTGGAAGTACTCGACCATCTCGCCGCCCGGGAAATGGCGCGAGCCATTGAAGGCCATGTGCTCGAGGAAGTGCGCCATGCCCTGCTGGTCATCGGCCTCCATCAGCGAGCCGACATCCATGTAGATGCGCAGGCTGGCGCGACCGGGCGGCTCGTCGTGGGGCAGCACGACGTAGCGCAGGCCGTTGTCGAGGCGGCCAAACACCGCCTTGGGATCGGGCTTGAGATCGCTGCCCTCCTGCGGCCACTGGCCGGCAAGCGGACTGACAAGGAGCAGACTGAAAAGGCAGAGGGAACGGAGCATGGCGGTTGGGATACGAACGCGGGAGCGGAGTCGGTTCTAGTGACCATCTGGCGCAGGGCGGCGCGGCCGGCAAGGCTTTCCGGCGGGCGCTCATGCCACCGCCGGGCTTGAGCCTGGCGGGATGACGAAGGGCTCGGGTTCCGAACTCGGGCGTTGAACCTTTCTTGTTCGACTTCTCCGACTCGTCCTGGTGCTGCCGTCTGATGCAGAGGGAGGATCCGCACCCCCTTCTGAATCCTTGCGCTACTTCAACCGCCAGATTGCCTGACGGATCACCGCCCGGGGTGCGTCCTTGAGTTTTTCGTACCAGACCGTGAGCAAACGGCCGTCGCCAAGCTCCACCGTGCTCGGATAACCGAGGTCACCGCCGGCACCGTCACCGGAAACAATCACCGGCTCGCTCCAGGTGCGACCGTGGTCGCTGCTGATCCGGGCCTGGTTGCCAAAGGGCGGGCGGCGATGGCCGTAGCTCATCAGCAGGCGACCGTCGCGCAGGCGCAGCAGGTGCGAGGGCAATCCCCAGACGCCGATCGAATGCGGCACGCTCCAGGTGCGACCACCGTCGGTCGACTCCGTCTGCAGTGTCTCGCCCTTGTTGCTGGCATTGTGATTGCGGATCTGCACGATGAGGGTGCCGTCCGCCGCCTCGACGCCATGCAGTTCGTGGTAATCGGCCGTGGCGGTGTCGCCCGGCCGGGTGGGGATCTCCGCCAGCCACTGCCAGGTCTGACCGTCGTCACGCGATTCGGCGACGCCGATCTTTTTCTCGCCCGTCCAGAGCTGTTTGCCCGGATAGAGCAGGCGACCGTTCTTGAGCTGGATCGGCCCGTGAGGGCTGTTGGTCACGGTCGGAATGCGGTCCGACCAGGTGCGGCCGCCATCGGTCGACCGGATCACCCATTCGCCGAGTTCCGCCTTGCGTTCGTCGGCGGTGAGGCGGTCGCGCGCAGCCTGCCAGGCGCGCAGGCGCTCGGCAGGCCAGTTGCCCTCCTTCTCAGCCTTGGCAAGGATCGGCTCGTAGGCGAGTGAAGTGAAGGTGGTGACCAGCAGGCTGCCCTTGGCGGTCTCGACGACGCCGCTGTCACGGTCGTCGGTGGCGGAGTCGAGCAGGACGCGCGGATAGGTCCAGGTGGCGCCGTCGTCCTTCGAGGTCATGGCGACGACTTGGCCGAAGGGACAGACGTGGGCCTCGCGGCCGCCGGACCAGCTGACCCAGAGTTCACCGTTGGCGCGTCGGGCCACCGTCGACCAGCCGCCGTAGAGTTCGGGCTGCTGGGAGATGACCCGGGTTTCGAGGATCTCGGCTTCAGGAGCGGCGCCGAGGGCGAGGGGCAGCAGGGCGGCAAGGCAGGTGAGGACGGGTCGGGAC
>CANNUR010000177.1 GCA_947523045.1 uncultured Prosthecobacter sp. | reverse complement strand
AGCTGGCCTTCATCAGCAATGTTGGCGTTTTGACCCAGCCGAATGTCACCCGCGCCAACTTCACCAGCCTGCCGGCCTCGCAGAAGCCGCCGCAGTTGTTCTCGCACTCCGACCAGCAGGTGCAGTGGCAATCCTCGATCCCGGACAAGCCCTTCCAGAGCGGCTGGGGCGGTCGCTTAGCGGATTTGCTCGACGGCCTCCACAACACCGATCCCGATGCCTTGTCGATGATGGTGTCGATCAGCGGCTTCAACAGTTTCCAGGTGGGTGTCGGCCAGCAGCCCTACATCATGGGCACCGGCGGGGTCACCTCCTATTCCGGCTACGGGACCAACTACACCAATGGGCTGCTCACCTTGGGCAAGCAGCCCTACACCAGCACCGGCTACGATCCGTTCAAGTGGCCCGGCACCAGCGGCAGCAACTACAAAACCGGCACCGGCTGGCGACTTGCCGCCCTGGAGCAGCTCATCGGCATGAGTCATGCCAGCCTGTTCGATGATTCCGCCGCCAAGGTGGCGAAAAATGCGCGCGTTGCCGAGGGGGTGGTCGGTGCCGCCCTGGGGCTCACCGACGCCGGTGGCGGTGTCACCACGCTCGACAGCCATTTCACCAACGCCTTCAACGGCACCGGTATCAACGGCCTGACCAACGGCTTTGCCTCCCAGCTGCGCATGGCGGCCCGGCTGATCGTTGGCAACACCGCGCTCAGCAACAAGCGCCAGATCTTCTTTGTCCAGCTCGGCGGCTGGGATACCCACACCTCGCAGATCCCGGTCACCACGGCTGGCGACGCCGCGCGCACCGACCAGGGCTATTACAGTCTCATGCTCCAGCTCACCTGCGCCATGAAGGCCTTCCGCGACGCCCTCACCGCGAACGGCATGTGGGACAAGACCCTGGCCTTCACCGCCTCCGACTTCACCCGCACGTTCACGCCCAACAAGACTGATTCGACCGGTGGCTCCGACCATGGCTGGGGCGGTCACATGATGGTCATGGGCGGGGCGGTCAATGGCAAGCGCGTGTTCGGCCAGTACCCGAACCTCACGGTCAATGGCGGCATCGACGTCCAGGGCAACCGCGGCCGCTGGATCCCGACGACCTCGGTCGACCAGTACGCCGCGGTCATTGCCAAGTGGTTCGGTGTCGACAATAGCCAGCTTGCGGCGATCTTCCCCAATCTGGGACGCTTCAACGATCCCTTCAATCCGGCGACGCGGCTGCAGTTCCTCAATTTTTCCGCCTGACAGCGCCACGGCAAACGTTCCGAAGGCATGCCCGAACTTCCGAAGCGTCCCGGTCCGTACCTCGTCGCCCTGCTGCTGGCCGTGCTGGGCATCCTCGCCGCCTGGATGTACAGTGCCGTCACCTCCTCCAGGCTGCGTCAGGCCGCTGTGCAGCGGGGGAGCGAGGCGGTCGCACCGACGCGACCGCCGGAGCCGGGGGATCCGCGACCGCCGCCAGCGGCTGCGGCGCCCACCGCCATGGATCCGCACCTGCGCGAGCTCGGTCTCAGCCTGAACTCGCCCGATCACGAGCCGCAGCAGGACCTGGAAATCCTCCATGAGCTGCTCGGCCTGCATCAGCGCGCGCTCGGCGCCCATCCCTCGGGCGACAACGCCGACATCACCGCGGCCCTGGTTGGCTCGGGCCCGGAGGGGGTGTTTCTGCCGCGCACGACCGCCGCCCTGCGCGACGGTCAGCTCATCGACCGCTGGGGAACGCCCTACTGGTTTCATCCGGTTTCCGCCAACGTCACCGAAATCCGTTCCGCCGGTCCCGATCGACAGTTGTTCACGGGCGACGACTTGCTGGTGAATCCGAGTCCGCCCGGCCTCGGCGCCACTCCCGGCGACGCGCCGCCGTGAGGGCGGATGCGCCGTCGAGGTGAATTCGTGATTGCCACGCCGCCGGATGTGTTTCAAGCTCGCGGCCCATGAACCAGCCCAGCACGACTCCGGCCTCCCTCGCCCCCTGGTGGAAAGAACTCAACGGTTATCATTGGTTTGTCTTCACGATGGCCTCGCTGGCCTGGTTGTTTGACTGCCTGGACCAGCAGCTCTTCCTGGTGGCGCGCCCGGCGGCCATGGCCTCGCTGCTCAAGGAGGGCATGGATCCGAAGTTTTATGGCGGCCTGTCGACGACCTTCTTCGTCGCCGGCTGGGCGATCGGTGGTCTCATCTTTGGCGCTGTCGGCGACCGCATCGGTCGCGCCAAAACGCTTGCCCTGACCGTGCTCATCTACTCGGTCTGTACGGGTCTCTCGGCCTTTTCGGTCGGTTTCTGGGATTTCGCGGCCTACCGCCTGATCACCGGCTTCGGTGTCGGCGGTGTGTTCGGCCTGGCGGTCGCCCTAGTGGCCGACTCCCTGCCGGACCGCGCCCGTCCGCACGCGCTCGGCCTGCTGCAGGCGCTGTCGGCGGTCGGCAACATCACCGCGGCCAGCATCGCCATCATTGTCGGCTACCTGCAGATTCAGGCGATTGAGAGCGGTGTCGAGGCGAAGACCGAAATGTGGCGCACGATGTTCCTCATTGGCGCCCTGCCGGCCTTCATGGTGGTGTTCATCCAGATCAAGCTCAAGGAGCCGGAGAAGTGGGTGAAGGCGCGTTCCGAAGGCAAGATCACCGGCGTCAAGTTCGGCAGTTACAGCTCCCTGCTCGGCAAGCCGCGCTGGCGCAAGAACGCCATGGTCGGCATGACCCTGTGCATCTCCGGCGTCATCGGCCTCTGGGGCATCGGTTTCTTCAGCCCCGAACTGATCAACGATGTCATCGGCAAGGCCCTGGTCGCCGACAAGGTGCCGGACGCCCTGGTGCCTGGCTGGAAGATGATCTGGACCGGCATCAACATGATCATGCAGAACATCGGTTCCTTCTTCGGCATGATGGTCTTTACCTGGGCTGCCAGCAAGTACGGCCGCAAGCCGGTGTTCGCCGTCGCCTATGTCTGCGCCATGGCCAGCACGATCCTGGTCTTCCGCTACCTCGACGACCGCAGCGACATCTTCTGGATGGTGCCGCTCATGGGCTTCTTCCAGCTCTCGCTGTTTGCCGGCTACGCGATCTACCTGCCTGAGCTCTTCCCGACCAGCCTGCGCAGCACGGGCACCAGCTTCTGCTACAACGTTGGCCGCTTCATCGCCGCCGCCGGTCCCTTCCTCCAGGGCAGCCTGACCGCCATCTTTGCCGCCCACGCGGCGACCGCCGACGAGAAGCTCGACGCCTTCCGCGACGCCTGCACCTGGATGAGCCTGATCTTCCTGCTCGGTCTCATCATCCTGCCCTTCGCCCCCGAGACCAAGGGTCGCGACCTGCCGGAGGAGTGAGCATGACGCCGGCCGAACTTGCCGCCTTGGAAACCGCGCCTGCCGGCCTGAGCCGGGAGGCGCTGGCGCTCTGGCACGCGAAGCAGGACCGTTGGGATGCCGCCCACGACATCGCCCAGGAGATCCACACGCCGCTGGGCTCATGGATCCATGCCCTGTTGCATGTCATGGAGGGGGATCAGTGGAACGCCGATTACTGGTTTGCCAAGGCTGGCAAAGCCTCGCGCGGGCCGCAGCAGATCGACGCCCTCTGGGACGAGATTGCGCGGGCGGTGCTCTGAACTTCAGGCCGCCGCACCGATCCAGGCGCGCAGATCGAAGTCGTCGGCGATCCGGTCGGCCTGCCAGCGGCCATCGGCGTTGAGGCGGAAGCTGCCGATCCACTTCTGGTGCCAGGACTGCGGCTCGATCAGGCTCAGGTGGTGCTTGCCCTCGACCTCGTAGAGGTGGTAGGTCTCGCCGATCACCGGTTCAAAGCCAAAGCGCGCCTCGTAGATGAGCTTGTTCCAGTTGAAGGCGTCAATCACCGCCAGGTAACGCTCGCGCAGTTCGACCAACTCCTGCTGCAGTTCGCGTTCGACCCGTGAGATGCCGCGACTTTTGAAGCTGGTCAGGTCCTGCGGCACGATCCTGGCCGCCAGCCGCGAGGCGGGGTAGGGCAGGTAGTTGGCGCGGGGTTCGACCTGGGCGAGGTCGCGATCGATCGGGTCGGTGTCCATGGGAGCAGAGGAATACGGTCGCCAACCGCCGGCGGTTGGTGCCGTTGCCATGATAAAAATACGGGAAGCCGTCACCCCGGCGCAGGACACCCCCTGCGATGGGGCGTTTTCTCCCGCATGAAGCTGCCGCTCATCTCCGGCCTCGCCTGCGTGGCCGGCCTGCTCTCCGCCCAGGATGGCATCGCCACCAAGACCACCTACGCCAAGGCCTACGGGCCCACCAACAACGCGGTCGCCGTGGACCCGGCCAAGGACCTGCCGCGCTACTCGGCGATCGAGCCCAGGGACGCCGTGGCCACCTGGAAGGTGAAGCCGGGCTTCAAGCTGGAGTTGGCGGCTCATGAACCGCAGGTGCGCGACCCGATCGCCCTCTGCTTCGACGAGCGCGGCCGGATGTTTGTCTGCGAGATGATCGACTACTCGGAGATGCGCGACGTGACACCGCACCTGGGACGCGTGTCGGTGCTGGAGGACAGGGACGGCGATGGCTTTTACGAGTCCGCCAGCGTCTTTGCCGACAACCTGCCCTGGCCCACCGGTCTGATCTGGGCGAATGGCGGGCTGTACGTCGGCGCCACGCCCGACATCTGGCGTTTCGAAGACAAGGATGGCGACGGCCGGGCCGAGGTGCGTGAGAAGGTTTTCACCGGCTTCGGCACCGGCCTGAAGATCCTCAACGTCCAGGGCCTGATGAACAGTTTTCAATGGGGCCAGGACGGCCGCGTGCATGTGCTCGCGGGTGGCGGCAACCGCGGGGTGGTCAGCAGTCCGAAGCGCCCCGACCTGCCCGGCCGTGAGCTTGGCGGCAAGGATTTCTGGTTTGATCCGGTCAGCCTCGACTTCGGTCTCGAGGGCGGTGGCGCCCAGTATGGCATGAGCTTCGACGACTACGGTCGCAAGTTTGGCTGCTCAAATTCGGTGCACTTGCAGGCCTGGCTGTACGACGATGTTTATGCCGGTCGCAACCCGGTGCAGCCACTGCCGCCGGCGCGCAGCAGCATCGCCGTCGATGGCGGCGCCGCCGAGGTCTTCCGGCTCAGCCCCGACGAACCCTGGCGCATCATCCGCACACGCTGGCGCATTGCCGGCGTGGTCAAAGGCGCCGTCGAGGGGGGGGGGCGGGTCAGCGGCTACTTCACCGGCGCCACCGGCACGACGATCTACCGCGGCGACGCCTACGGGGCGGACTTCGTCAACAACAGCTTCACCGGCGACGCCGGCGGCCAGCTCATCCACCGCAAGCAGATCCGCTACGCCGCCGATGGCATCACGCTCGAGGGCGAGCGCCCCGCGGATGAGCGGGGCTTCGAGTTCGCCGCCAGCAACGACACCTGGGTGCGTGTGGTCAACTTCGCCAATGCCCCCGACGGCTGCCTCTATGTCTGTGACATGTATCGCGAGGTCATCGAGCATCCCTGGAGCGTGCCCGACGAAATCAAGAAGCACCTCGACCTGAACAGCGGCAATGACCGCGGTCGCATCTGGCGGCTGGTGCCCGAGGGGCGGCGACCGGAGCGCATCGGCCAGAAGGTGGACCTTGCCGGCGCCGACACCGCCGCGCTGCTGCGCACGCTCGGGCATGCCAACGGCTGGCACCGCGACACCGCCCACCGGCTGCTCAGCGAGCAACTGGCGACCGGTGCCAAACTGCCGGCCGGGATCGAAGCCCCCGCCAGTCCGGCGGGCCGCCTGCACTGGCTGGCCCTGCTCGAGGCGGCGGGCCTTCTGGATGACAAGATTTTGCGCGCCGCGCTCGCCGATGCCGATGCCCAGGTGCGTGAACGTGGCTGCCGACTGCTCGAACGCCGTTTGCAGGCGGGTCAGTCGACGGCGCTGCGACCGCAACTCATCGCCCTCGCCGAGGCCGATGCCTCACCGCGCGTGCGCTTCCAGGCCCTGCTCAGTCTCGGCGGCCTTGCCGGCGCCGAGCCGGACGCGGAGGTGGCCCGGGTGTTTGCCCGTGCCTCGGCCGATGCCAACGCCACCCTGCGCGTCGCCGCCCTCGGCGCTGAACCGGCGCTGGTGGCGGCGGCCCTGCGCCAGCGCCTTGAAAACGGTCTGGAGGATGTCGACACCCTCGCGCCGCTGATCGAAACCGCGGCGGCACGCAAGGATTCCGATGACGGCCGCCTCCTGGCCGATCGGATTGCCAGCGCCCCCGCGGCCAGCCAGGGGCCGCTGCTGCGCGCCTTGGTGGCCGGTCTGCGTCGCGCCGGCACGACCCTGGCCAAGGTCGATGCCGAGGGCCGACTGGCGGCGGTCTTTGACCGCGCCGCGACCACTGCGGCCGATGCCGCTGCGACGGA
>CANNUR010000176.1 GCA_947523045.1 uncultured Prosthecobacter sp. | reverse complement strand
GGCGGCGGCTCCTCGAGTGTCTTCAGCAGGGCATTGAAGGCCGCCGTCGAGAGCATGTGCACCTCGTCGATGTAGTAGATCTTGAAGCGGCAGCGCGAGGGCGCGTACTTGACGCTCTCGCGCAGGTCGCGCACCTGGTCGACGCCGTTGTTGCTGGCACCGTCGATCTCCAGCACATCGAGGCTGCGGCCCTCGGCGATCTCGACACAGACCGGATCATCGGGATCGAAGTCGATTTTCGGCCCCTCCGGGCAGTTGAGCGCCTTGGCGAAAATGCGCGCCGTCGAGGTCTTGCCGGTGCCGCGCGGACCAACGAACAGGTAGGCATGCGCCAGGCGGTTCTGGGCGATGGCGTTGCGCAGGGTGCGCACGACGTGCTCCTGGCCGAGCACGTCGGCAAAAGTCCGGGGGCGATACTTGCGGGCGAAGACCTGGTAACTCACGCCTTCATGCTAGCGCGCGGCGCCGGCGAGGCGAACGGATTTTGGCAAAACTCCACGCCCGTGCGCACCGCCGTTGCGGGCCGGCAAACCCGGGCTAGCAGTGCGCATGCGCCGCTTCCTCCTTTTCCTGCTGCTGCCGCTGGCGACCAGTTGCAGTTCGCTGCGCTTCGGCAAAACAAAGCCGGCCGCCGACACGGCGCCCGAGGCCCCGACCGAGGTCTTCGTTGGCACCATCGAACTCGTCAATCCCGAGCAGGACTTCGTGCTCATCCGCTGCGAGGTCATTCCCGTACTGCCGGACCGGGCCGAACTGACCGCGGTGGGTGCAGACGGCAGCGAGTCGAAACTGGTGCTGGCACCGGAACGCAAGGGCCGGCACCTGACGGCCGACATCCGCGACGGCCAACCGCAGTTGCGACAGTTGGTGATCTACCGCCGCAGCCCCTCCAGCGCTCCCGCCAGCCCAGCCGCGCCGGAGGCCCCGACAACGCCCACCGCTCCCGCTGCGCCTCTCTCGCCGGCCGGCCTGCCTTCCCTGCCCGGCCTGCCACCCGGCTACCTACCCACCCCCGGTTCATGATCTCCGAAGACGAAGCCCTGCAGCGCGTGCTCGCCGCCGTCCAACCCGGCCCGGTGATCGACCTGCCCCTGCTCGATGCCGCCGGCCTCGGCGTCGCCCGCCGGCTCACCGCCCGCGTGCCGCTGCCGGGCTTCGACAATTCCATGGTCGACGGCTACGCCCTGCGCGCCACCGACAGCGCCGCCGGTCGTCGTCTGCCCATCACCGGCTGCCAACCGGCGGGCGCCGACCTCGGCCTGCGCTGCGGCCCGGGCGAGGCCGTGCGTCTGTTCACCGGCGCGCCCCTGCCCGCGGGTGCCGACGCCGTGCTCATGCAGGAGGACGCCGACACCAGCCCCGAGGGGCTGCTTTGCCGCGAGCCCGTGCAACCGGGCGAAAACGTCCGCCGCGCCGGCGCCGAACTCTGCGCCGGCCAGGTCCTGCTCGAACCCGGCGACCGCCTGATCGCCAGCAAGCTCGGCCTGCTCGCCTCGCAGGGCCTCGCCACCGTGCCCGTGCACCAACCGCCACGCGCCGCGGTGCTGAGCACCGGCGATGAATTGCGCGCCCCCGGCGAAACCCTCGCTCCCGGCCAGCTCTACAACAGCAACGCCGTCATGCTTCAGGCCCTGCTGCGCGGCGCCGGCCTGCGCGACACAACCGCCCTGCACTGCCCGGACGATCTCGACGCCACCGTCACCGCCCTCGACCGCCTCGCCACGGAACGCGAGGTCGTGCTCATCAGCGGCGGCGTCTCGGTCGGCGACCACGACCACGTCAAGCCGGCCCTGCGCGCGCTCGGCGTGGCGACGGACCTGTGGCGGGTGCGCGTCAAACCCGGCAAACCCTTCCTCTTCGCCCATCAGCAGCGCGGCGATCGCCACGTCGCCTTTTTCGGCCTGCCCGGCAACCCGGTCTCGGCCTTCGTCACCTTCGAACTCTTTGTCCGCCCCGCCCTGCAGCGCCTGCTCGGACTGCGTCACGAACCGCCCCTCCTGCTGCCGGCCACCAGCGGCCAGGACCTGCACAACGACGGCGACCGCCCGCACTACCTGCGCGGCACCCTCAGCGATGGCGTCTTCCGCATGCGCGGCCTGCAGATGAGCCACGCCCTCTTCGGCCTGAGCCAGTCAGGCGCCCTGCTGCGCTTGGAACCGGGCGCACGCATCGCCGCCGGAGAGCGCGTGCAGGTGCGACCGCTGACCGACTGAGCCGCAGCCGGATTTGGGTTGAAAGCACGCGATTCGCGCGTTCCCTGCCCCACCCCCATGAGCCTGCGCCTGTTCGCCTCCTGCCTGCTGGCCTGCCTTGCCGCCGGCTGCTCCAAACCGGTCCTGCGCGGCCGCATCGCCGCCGAGGGCAAGGTGCCCGTGCACACGGTGCACCTGCTCGACAACGCCGCCCTGGAAAAGGCCGCCCGCCCCGCCCTGGAAAGTTTCCGCACCGAGGCTGCCGCCGCCGCCCGCAACCAAACCCTGCGCCGCGCCCACCTCGACATCCTCGAGCGCGCCCGCCGCGCCCTCGAAGCCCGCGCCAATGCGGTCAGCGCCGACGGCACCCTGCGCGACCACAAACCGGCGGCGCAAAAGGCCATCGTCGAGCAGACTGCCGCGCTCGACCGCCTGATCGAGGAGGTGGGCAAGCGCCACCCGGTCGTTTTTCCCGTCCCGGTCGAGGAGCGCCTGCTGGGCAACCTCGGCGCCCCGGCCGCGCGCACGGGCGACGACGGCCGCTTCGAACTGCCGGCACCCACCGAAGGCAGCGCCTGGGTCGCCGTGCAGCCGGCCGAAGCCAAGCCCGGCAACGGGGCCTGGTGGCTGCTACCCATGCGCGCCGGCGAACCGTTGGAGCTAACCCAGGCCAACCAGGGCGGCCGTGAACTCGCCGCCTGGCTGCAGAAGCGTCTGCCCGACCTGCTGCAGCCACTGCCAGAGGATGAGATCGCGGTCGATCCGGAGATTCAACGCCTCGCCGATGCCAGTGCCGCGGCGGCCGATGCCGCCATCAACGCCGCCCGCCAGCGCGCCAAGGAGGAGTGGCAGAAGTTCGAGATGGCCGCCCGCGCCGCCGAAGCCGAGATGGAAGCCAAGGCCGAAGCCGGCCGTCGCCTGCTGCAGCACCAGCAGAGCATGAAGGCCATCGAGAACCCGCCGAAGATGCTGCTCGCGGGCCTGAAAATGCTGCCGGTGCAGCCGGGCCGCTTCCGCATGGGCAGCCCGCCGGACGAAGCCGGCCGCAGCGCCAATGAGGCGGCCGTCGATGCTGAGATCACCCGCGGTTTCCTGCTTTCCCGCACCGAAATCACCCAGGCCCAGTGGCTGCTGATGATGGAGGACAACCCGAGCGAATTTCGCGGCGCGGTGAACCCGGTGGAGAACGTCAGCTGGCAGGAGGCCCTCAACTTCTGCGCCAACCTCACGGCCAAGGCACGCGAGGAAGGCCTGCTGCCGGAGGGCTGGAAATTCACCCTGCCCACCGAAGCCCAGTGGGAGTACGCCTGCCGCGCCGGCACCACCACCGCCCTGCCCAACGGCAAAAACCTTGAATCCGAAAAGGGCAGCGACAAGGGCCTGGGCGAGATCGCCTGGTACCACGACAACGCCGGCCAGACCACCCAGCCCGCCGGCCTCAAGGCCTCGAACGCCTGGGGCTTCCACGACATGCTCGGCAACGTCTGGGAATGGTGCCTCGACAGCCATGGCGAAACCCTGCCCGGCGGCGCCGATCCGCGGCGCGCGGACGAGGGCGACCGCGTCATCCGCGGCGGCGCCTGGAGCAACCTTGCCCGCGGCTGCCGCAGCGCCCGCCGCAGTTGGCTGGCCGCCGACAGCCGCCAGAACGACCTCGGCTTCCGCATCGCCTGCGTCCACGAGCCCGAACATCAGGAAACACCGCCAGCCGCGGCTGCGGCCAAGCCTGAGGTCAAGCCTGCGGCCAAGCCTGAGGTCAAGCCTGAGGTCGAGCCTGAGGTCAAGCCTGAGGTCAAGCCCGAGGTCAAGCCCGAGGTCAAGCCCGAGGTCAAGCCCGAGGTCAAGCCCGAGGTCAAGCCCGAGGTCAAGCCTGAGGTCAAGCCTGAGGTCAAGCCCGAGGTCAAGCCTGCTGCGGGCTGAACTACGCCAAACCTTTATGTGGGCTAGCCCCGAGTCAGGGGGGCAGTCTCCAGTCGAACCCGGTCGAAAAACCCCCTTCGGGGGTGATGTCTGCGGATGGATCGCCGCCAGTAAGTAATGGCAGCGATGCCAATGCCTGAATCCCCCCCTTGGTCCCTCCTCCTGCTCACGGGTCTCACGACCTGTCTTCTGTCCACCGGTTGCCACCGGGATGACAGCGGCCATGAACACGGCTCCAAAGCCGAACACACGCCAGCGCACTCAGCCCATGGCGGTGGACCCGCCAAGGTCTTGGTGAGTCACCCCCTGAAGCAGGAGGTCACCGTGCAGCGCGAGTACGTCTGCCGGATTCAATCCTGCCGCAACATCGAGCTGCGCGCCCTTGAACAGGGCTATCTGGAACAGGTTCAGGTCAAGGAGGGCCAACTCGTCGAGGAAGGTGCTCCCATGTTCCAAATTCAACCCATCGTCTACGAAGCCGAGCGCCAACGTGCCGTCGCGGAGCTTGAAGCGGCCCAGGTCGAGTATGAGAACACCCGCCGACTGGCCGAAAACCAAGTGGTTTCCCAGGCCGAACTCGCCCTTGCTAAGGCGCATCTCAACAAGGCGCAAGCGGAGTTGACGCTGGCCGAGGCCCACCTGCGTTTCACCGACATCCGGGCCCCCTTCACGGGTTTGATGGACCGACTGCAGGTCCGCCGTGGCAGCCTCCTCGAGGAAGGTGAATTGCTGACCACGCTCTCCGACAACCGTGAAATGTGGGTGTACTTCAACGTGCCCGAGGCCGACTATCTGGAATACGCGGCGGAGGGGCGCAAGGAACAGGCCGTGGCGCTCATCATGGCCAATGGCGAACCCTTCAAGAGCCCCGGCAAAATCAACGCCATTGAGGCCGAATTCGACAACCGCACCGGCACCATCCTCTTCCGTGCGGATTTCCCGAATCCCGAGCGACTGCTGCGCCACGGGGAAACCGGCAAGATCCGCCTGAGCAAGCGCCTCAAGGACGCCGTGCTGGTGCCGCAGAAGGCGACCTTTGAGGTGCTCGACCATTGCTACGTGCTGGTCATCGATGCCGAGGGCGTCGTCCGGCAGCAGCGGATCCGGGTGGCGGAGTCACTGGAGGATGTCTTCATCGTCAGCGAAGGCATCAGCGAGAAGGATCGCATCATCGTGGAGGGAATCCGCCAGGTGCACAGCGGCGACAAGCCCGAGTGCGTGGACGTCGAGCCCTCCGAGGTGTTCGGACAGTTGAAACTGCATGCCGAGTGAAGCGGAAAGGACGTCCATGTTCACCAAGATCCTCCATCGGCCAGCGCTGGCCATTGTCATCTCGCTCATCCTCCTCTTTCTCGGAGGACTGTCGATCGTCACCCTGCCCATCTCGCAGTTTCCCGATGTGGCACCGGTGGTGGTCATGGTCACTCTCGACTACCCGGGCGCGAGCGCCAAGGTTCTTGAGGAATCCTGCCTCATCCCCCTGGAACGCTCGATCAACGGCGTGCCGGACATGAAATACATGACCTCCGACGCCACCAGTGCGGGCGAGGCGACCATCCAGGTTGTCTTCCACATGGGCACCGACCCCAACCAGGCAACGGTCAATGTCATGAACCGAGTCAACCAGGTGATGAGCCGCCTGCCACCGCTGGTTCAACGTGAAGGCGTCATCGTCAACAACCTGACGCCGAACATGCTCATGTACGTGAACCTGTTCAGCACGGACAAGAACGCAGACATGCAGTTCCTGTTCAACTACGGCTACATCAACCTCATTCCCGAACTCAGCCGCATTCGCGGGGTCGGCTCCGCGAAGATCCTCGGCACGCGCCAGTACGCCATGCGCGTCTGGCTCAATCCCGATCGCATGCGCGCCTACGGCGTCGCCACCGAGGAAGTGATGAAGGCGCTTGCCGAGCAGAGCGTCATCGGTTCGCCCGGCCGTCTCGGCCGCGCCGACAGCAAGACCTCCCAATCGCTCGAGTACGTGCTGACCTATACCGGTCGCTACAACACCGCCGAGCAGTACGGCGACGTCATCCTGCGCGCGGGGGAGGAGGGTGGCCTGCTGCGCCTGAAGGATGTGGCCACGGTCGAACTCGGCAGCGAATTCTACGACCTCTACTCCGACCTCGACGGGCATCCGTCCGCCGCCATCGTCATCAAGCAAAGCTATGGCAGCAACGCCCATGAGGTCATCCGCGAGATCAAGGCCAAGCTGGCGGAATTCAAGGAGAAGTCCTTCCCAGAGGGCATGGACTACAAGATCAGTTATG
>CANNUR010000175.1 GCA_947523045.1 uncultured Prosthecobacter sp. | reverse complement strand
CCGCACTTCAGCAAAGCCACTCCCTCGCAGAACAGCCGATCAGCCCCCCTTTTTTCAGGGGCTGTGGGATGCCTGTGGTCTTGGAATTGGATTTCCCATGAAAAAACTGTGCAAAAATTCAAATTTTGCCGTCATGCTGCTGGCGGTTCTGCCATGGGCGTTTTGCGGCTGTGAGCAAAAAAACCAACTGAAAAACGAGCTCGACTCCCTGCGACTGCAGATTGAGGAAAAGCAGCAACGGTCCGCGCTGGTTCAGGCGGAGTTTCATCAGGTGCAGAAGCAGGTGACCGCAGTCGGTTCCCGGCAAACGGATCCGGCCCAGCTGCGCAAACAGATCGAATCGAACAGGGCCGACATCGAATCGCTCAAGGCGGAACTGGTGGCGGAACAGGCCAATCTGGAGCGCAAGACGGCGATTCTGGATGGTTATCGCGCCAAGTACTACGGCAAAAACTGAACCCACTCCCAACCATGGATGGAAAAATCATCGCCTATCTTCTGGTGCTCGCCTCAATGTTCGGCCTGTTTTACGGCGTCAACCACACCCTGGTCGTGGATGAACTGCAGGCGGACCTCAGTGGTCTGAAACAGGACTTGAAAGGGGTCGAGGAGAATCTGCGCTCGCGACAGTCGAACCTCGAGCAGCGCAAGGAATTGTTGGCCCTGCAGGTCGCGAGCGAGACGCTCAAGTCCGAGATCGATGCCCTGCAAAAGCAGGTGGCCGAGGCGAAGGCGAGCCAGGCCGATGTGGAGAAGGCTTACATCGAGTCGGTGCAGCGTGTGCGCGCGGATTCAGTCGGCATGAAGCTGCCCGAGTTGGTGCTTGCCGGAGGTCGGGGGCTGCGCCTCGCCAGAATTCAGAAAATTGAGACGGACGCGGTCACGTTCAGTCATGCGGAGGGAGTGCTGAGAGTCAAAGCGGAAGAGTTGCCCGCGGATCTTCAAGCCAAGCTGGGGTACGTGCTGGAGATGCCCGTTCAAATTCCTTCGACATGATTCCGCTCTGCCGTGCCCTGTCTGATCACCGGATTGCCGGTCCTGCGACTCCGCGATGGGGCGTTTGGCTTGGTGTGTTTCTGATGACGATGATTGGCTCATGCGAGCGCTCGGAATCAGCCCGGCAGGTCCAAGAGGCCAAGGCAGCACTCGCTGAGCAGCAGGCGCGTCTGGAAACCCTTCGCAACGAACAGGGCAAATCCGCAACGCCAACGGCTTTGCTCGCCAGCCTGAACTGGCAGGTGCAGGATCTGCGGGTGCGCCTGGAGGAAGGCAAGACGCTCGAGGCGGGTTTGGCTGAGCAAAAAGCGGAACAGGAACGGGCGATGAAGGAGCTTGAGGCTGTTCGCGCGGAATATCTCAGACAACACGGGGGGCGAAAGTCATGAACGGACGGGTGGTTGCTTACTTTCTGGCCTTTGTCGCTGTGGTTGTTGGCATGGGGGCCTGGCAGCAGGCGTGTCAGGAGAAGGAGGCGCGAGTGCAACTGGCCCTGTTGAAGACGCAGGCGGAGATCCTGGCCCGGCGTGTGGAGCAAGCCGAGCGCTTGAAGAGCGATCAGACAGAAATCGCCGCGCATGAAAAGCAGATTGCCGATCAGGAGTCGCGGGTGCGAACGCTGCGGCAAGACATTGAGCGCCTGAACGGTCGATACGCTGCTCTCCGGCAGGATTTTGAGCGCGATATCACTGCAGTGAGGGCGGCATCCGTGGGCATGGAGATTGGGGACCTGGTGTTGCCCACGGGGGTGAGTTTGCGGAAGTGCCGCATTCAGCGACTTGAGGATTCGGGGGTTTTTGTCGGACATGAACTCGGGGTCGCGATGGTGGCCCACCAGGATTTGCCAAAACAAACCCGTGATCGTTTGCGCTATGGAGCGGATTATGTCTTGGCCGAGCTGAAGTCAGCTGCTTCTGCGGGATCGTCTGGACTGCAGGTGGTCAAGTCCGAAGCTGCAGCGCCGCCTGCGGTTTCTGCCAATTCCGTTGAAACAACGAAAAAAGCCGAGCCTGAAGCTGTGCTCCAGGCCGAGCGAAAGGCGCAGCAGCGCTTGCTTGAGGGGCGACTCGCTGTCGCTCAGATGAGAAAGGAATTGCAGACCGTGAAGGAAGAGTTGGATCGATTGGAGCATGAATTGACCTTCCAAAACCCATCGGCCAGCCGTCGCTACTATGCCGGACAGCGCAAGACAGCCTTGGAGCAGCAAAGGTCCCTGTTGCAGCGCCGCTTGAATACCGCCGAAATCGAGGTGCTAAGACTCGAGTCGGGCGGCGCACAGTAAAAAGCCAAAGGGGTGTGCAACTCCTTGGCAAAAATGGCCTGATGCCCTGATTCCGCCCGCATGGCACGCAGCTGCATCCAAGCTGCGGGGGCCCAGAGCCATCTCATGGCGCGCGGCAACCTTCGGGGTGCGCTGGGCAGGGTGCCGGGAGCGCTAAACAGCTTTTGGGAGAAAGCGGATGATTGCCAGGCATAAGGCGGTCCCCTTCTCAGGGTGTGCCGACCCGACGTGCAACGCCCTCTCAGCGGAAAACCGCCCTGCATCCCGCGCACTCGCGTGCGTCTCGCCCTGTTATGTTGCCGCATCGGCGGCAAACGTAATGAACGCTCGCTTGATCCAAGACCAGAGCGCCTACGATCAAAATCACGCCCAACACGGGAATGATGGCGAGCAGTGCCAGGCCCGCGAGTATCATGAGGCAGCCGATTCCACCATTGGCGGTTGTCCGCTTTTTCTTCGCGAATTCAAGGGGGGCTGCTGCCGCCTTGGTCGCATGCCCATGGCGATCGTCCCGCAAGTCCAGCAGTTTGCCGAGGTCCTGCCAGCACTCCGTCCCCTGTGGGCAGACTTGGTCCTGCAAGTCCGCCTCTCCAGCCGCATGTTTTCGGCTGAGCTCTGCTTTTGTATAAGGCCCCTCCGGACGATCTTTCCCCACGTGTGCCAACCAGTAGGTCATCGCACAAGTTGAGCAACTCGAGGTGCTGTCGTCAACCCTTCGTCCTGAGCCGCCACGACACAAAAACGCCGCCGGAGTCGGGCGCTGGGCCCGGTTCGGCGGCGTCGTGGGGTGAGTCGATCAGCCGAGTTCGGCGACGGCCTGGTCGAAGGCTTCGCCGAGCACGGCGAGGCCTTCCTCGAGGGCGTCCTGCGGGATGGTGAGCGGCGGGCAGATCTTGACGGTCTGGCCCCAGGCGCCGACCGGTGCGAAGAAGAGCAGGCCCTTCTGGTAGCAGAGTTCGATGACGCGGTGGGCGAGGTCGTGGCAGGGCTGCTTGGTGCCGCGCTTGACGGTCTGCAGGCCGCCGACCAGGCCGGCGACGGTGACATGGCCGATGACTTCCGGATGGCGGGCCTGGATGGCCTTGCAGCCGGCGAGCAGGATTGGATCGAGGCGGGCGGCGTTGCCGGTGAGGTCCTCGCGCAGGATCTTGCGGATGTTGGCGAGGGCGGCCGCGCAGCAGACCGGGTTGCCGGTGTGGGTGCTGGTCATCGAGCCGGGCGGGAACTGGTCCATGATGTCGGCACGGCCGATGACGGCCGAGAGCGGCAGCGACGAGGAGATGCCCTTGCCGCAGCAGATGAGGTCGGGCACGACGCCGTAGTGCTCGAAGGCCCAGAACTTGCCGGTGCGGCCGAAGCCCGACTGCACTTCGTCGAAGGTGAGCACGACGTCGTGCTCGGTGCACCAGGCGCGCAGCTTTTGGATGTACTCCACCGGCGCGAAGTCGGGGCCGACGCCCTGATAGCTTTCCATGATGACGCCGGCGATCTGCGAGGGCTTCATGCCGCTCTTTTCGATGGCCTGCAGGAAGCTGTCGAAGCTGCTGTTGTCCTCCCAGTAACCGTCGGGGAAGGGGGCGTTGATGATGGCCGGGTCGAGGTTGACGATCCAGGTCTTCTGGCCGGCCATGCCGCCGGCCTGCTGGCTGGCGAGGGTGCGGCCGTGGTAACCGCGCTCGAAGCCGATGATGCCGATCTTTTCGCGGCCGCCCTTGGCGATGCCATGGGCGCGGCTGAGCTTGATCGCGCACTCGGTGGCCTCGCTGCCGGTGCTGAGCAGGAAGACTTTCTTCAGCGGGTCGGGCGAGACGCTGGCGATGAGCTCGGCGAGCTCGGGGCGTTCCTCGCTCGGGAAGACGTAGTTGTGGATGAGGCCGCTGTTGACCTGGTCGATGATCGCCTGGCGCACTTCGGGGACGCCGTGGCCGCAGTTGGTGACCAGCACGCCGCTGCTCCAGTCGAGCCAGCGGTTGCCGTACTTGTCGTAGACGTAGATGTCCTCGGCGCGCTCCCAGACGATGGGCGGCATGCCGCGCATCGACAGCGGTTCGAACTGGCGGCTTTTCTCGATGTGCGGCAGCGAGTCCGGATGGGGCACCTGAGTGCAGATGGTGCGATGCTTCGTCGCGACGTGCGGGACGTTTTGCGGGGTGGTGTCGAATTCTTTGCCCATGGCGTGTGAGGTTGGCGGGTTGGTCGTGATCCTGGCCGCGACCGGGCCGGCGCGCTACTCGCCATCTCACGGCACACGGTATTTTTGTGCTGCCGGGCTCAGGGCGCCGCCCCGAGGGAAGGTGCCTGGGTGGCGACCGCCGCATCGCAGCGTTCCAGGGCTGCCTGCAGGGCGGTCTTGTCCTCGCCGTGGCGGTCGATCAGCCCGCGGGCGATGGTGAAGGCGGCGCTGAAACGGCCATCGCCATCGGCATCGAGCCAGACTGGATTGGTGGCGCCGAGCACGCGCGGCGTGAAGGTTTTGGAACTCGGCTGGTAGGGGCGGGGGATTTCCCAGAAGGCTTCGGTGATGCCCGGGCCGGTGGCGAGGGCGACCAGATGCACGTCGTGGGGTGGTCGCGGCAACTCCCAGGCGACGCGGGCCTTTTCGCCGGCGCGGCCGGGGTCGTCGAGGGCCTGCTCGCGCACGAGGATGCCGTTGGCGTAGAGTTCGACCCGGTCGGCGCGGGTCCAGGCCGGGCCGTGCACACTGATCTCGACGCGCACACGCTCGCCGAGGCCGCTGGCGAGGTCGCCGACGCTGAAACGGTCGTCAACGCGCAGCTGGGTGAGCAGGCCGAGGCTAACAAGCAGGCGGCCTTCGCGGTAACTGCGCCAGACCTGGGCGAGGTCCGGGCGGGCGGGATCGCGATCATCGGCGGCGACGTAGGTGCGGCCCTGGCCGAGCAGGAATCGGTTGACGTCATGGCTGTCGCTGGAGCCGACGGCGGCGAGGCGGTGGCCGCGGTTGAGCAGGGCGAACCAGTCGCGGAAGAGCAGGTGCACGTCCGACTGCATGGCGGCTGAGGTGATGACTTCGATCCCATCGATAGCGGCCAGCGCCTCGGCGTCGCGATGGCGGCCGGTGCCCGGGTTGAACTGCAGGCCGCCGAGCGGAGTGAAGCCGCTGTGGACATCGCGGGGGTGGTTGAGGATCACGACCTGCACGCCGGGCGTCGCGCGGATCGCTGGCAGCAGTTCCGACCACTTTTCCAGGCGATGGTTTGGCAGGGGCGCGCCGGGGCTGATGGGGAAGGCGTTGAAGTGGCCGTGCTTGGTGGTCACCTCGTTGCCGATGATGGGGGTGAACTGCGTTGCCAGGCCGAGGGCCGCTGCGGCGGGCGCGTGATCGGCGGCGTGGTTGTGATCGGTGGCGATGGCCAGTTCGATGCCTTCGCCGGCGATGGTCAGCACGCGCTCGTTCAGTTCGGCGTCGCCATGACCGCTGTGGGTGCGGGTGTGAATGTGGCTGTCGGCGGCGAGCCAGCCGGTGGTGTCGACCTCGCGCTGGAGTTGGAGCGACACCTCTTCTCGTGCGCCCCGCGCCAGACGCAGTTCGCGGCGGGCGACACCCCATTCGAAGCCGCGACCGGCGTGCAGCAGGTACTCGCCCGGTGGCACCGACAGCGTCGCACGGCCGTCGCGGGTGTAAACAACGCCGGTGCGCGTGGCGACCGCGTCGGCCGGTGTCGTGCGCAGCGGCTGCAGGGTGCCGTCGAGCCGGGTCAGGGTGAGCCGGCAGGGCAGGGGAGCTCCGGTGGCATCGGTCACGGTCACCTGCACCTCCGCGCCGGACAGGAAGTCTTGGACGGGGCGGTCGTCAAGAATCACGGGGCCGAGTTCGATGTCGTCCAGCAGACCGGGCGGCGGTTCGACGACGAGTTCGTTGTCGCCCTCGATCAGGCTGCCGGGCGGCAGGGCCAGCAGGCATTCCTGCGGCGTTTCCGCGGGCGTCAGCGTGCCAAGGCGCTCGCCGTTGAGGCGGACCGTCCAGGTCAGCTTCACGTTCGACTGGCGCAGGCGCAGGGTCTGCTCGCCGGGGTTGGCCTTCGCTTTGAACTGGACCGCGAAGCGCTCGCCATCGACCGGCCGATCCTTGAACTCCTCCCACTCGTAGGCGCC
>CANNUR010000174.1 GCA_947523045.1 uncultured Prosthecobacter sp. | reverse complement strand
CCTCCGTCAGGATCCCGACCGCATCATGGTCGGTGAGATGCGCGACAAGGAAACCGCCCAGATCGCCGTCCAAGCCTCGCTCACCGGTCACTTGGTGCTCAGTACCCTGCACACCAACGACGCCGCCGGCGCCGTCACCCGTCTGGTCGACATGGGCGTTGAGCCCTTCCTGGTCTCCGCCACCCTCGAGGGCGTGCTCGCCCAGCGACTGCTGCGCACGATCTGCAAAAACTGTGTCGCTCCCTACGAGCCCAGCCTGTCCATCCTCAACCAGCTCAACCTCACCCAGGACGACATCGGCAACAAAAGCTTCTACACCGGCAACGGCTGTGAGAAGTGCGGCGGCAGCGGTTACAAAGGCCGCAAGGGCATCTACGAGCTGCTCGACGTCACCGACCCCATCCGCGAACTCATCACCGAGCGCGCCCCAACCCTGGTGCTCAAGCAGAAGGCCATCGAGCTCGGCATGGTCACCCTGCGCGAGGACGGCCTGCGCAACATCTACGACGGCGAGACGACGATCGAGGAAGTGCTCAAGTACACCTGATGCCGGGTGTCACCGACGCTTTTTCACGTTTTCGACACCATTTTGATTGGACATTTTCCGCGCCCACCCGGTAAGCTGAAATTAGTTTAGAATTCCCTGCCGAGTCCCTTTCCTATGCCGAAGTTTCACTACATCGCCCTCGACCAAAACGGCCAAGAAGTCGCCGGTGAACTCGACGCCGCCAACGAGGCGGAGGCCGTCAATCTCCTGCGCCAAAATCAGCTCTACCCGACCCAGGTGGCCCAGGAGGGCAAGGGGGACGCCGCCGTCAAAAAGCACGCCAAGACCACCACGGCCAAGGGCAAGGGCAAGGGCAAGGGCAAGGGCAAGGCCGTCAAGGCCGGCGCCAATGCCACGGTCAAGGCCAAGAGCCTGATGATCTTCACCCGCCAGCTCGCCACCCTGATCGATTCAGGCCTGCCGCTGCTGCGCGGCCTGACCGTGCTCGGCCGCCAGGAGCCGAACCCGATCATGAAGAGCACGATCACGACGATCGCCGACAACGTGCAGACCGGCAGCACCTTCTCGGAAACGCTCTCGCAGTACCCGAAGATCTTCAACAAGCTGTACATCAACATGGTCAAGGCCGGCGAACTCGGCGGTGTGCTCGAGATCGTCCTCAACCGACTGGCCGAATACCAGGAAAAGGCCCAGAAGCTGAAGAACAAGATCGTCGCGGCGATGGTTTACCCCATCATCGTCATGTTCATCGCCATGGCCATCATGGTCTTCCTCATGCTGGTCATCGTGCCGCGCTTCGAGAAGATCTTCCAGGACATGCTCGGCGACGCCAACAAGCTGCCCGGCCTGACCAAGATGGTCATCGGCTTCAGCCGCTGGATGGGCGACAACGTCCTCTACCTCGCCGGTGGCGGCGTGCTCATCTTCATCGGCTGGAAAATGTTCTCCGCCACCGCCAACGGCCGCCGCACGATCGACAAGCTCAAGCTCAAGCTGCCGCTGTTCGGCGATGTCCAGCGCAAGACCGCCATCTCGCGCTTCACCCGCACCCTCGGCACCCTCGTCACCTCCGGCGTGCCGATCCTGCAGGCGCTCAACATCACCCGCGAAACTGCCGGCAACACCATCGTCTCCGACGCCATCACCAAGGTGCATGACGCGGTCAAGGAGGGCGAATCGATGGTTGGTCCGCTTGAGGCCAGCAACGTCTTCCCGCCCATGGTCATCTCCATGGTCGATGTCGGTGAGGAAACCGGTCAGCTTCCCGAAATGCTGCTCAAAATCGCCGATGTCTACGAGGACGAGGTCGACAACTCCGTCTCCGCCCTCACCTCCATGCTGGAACCCCTCATGATCGTCATCCTCGCCCTCGTGGTCGGTGTCATCGTCATGGCGCTGTTCCTGCCCCTGATCGAGGTCATCAAGGGCCTGAGCGGCGCCGGCGGCTGATGCGGCGCGCCGTCGCGCGCGCCCCACGCCTCCCCCCACCCCCATCCCACAGCCATCATGAAAACCCCCAAGCTGAACTCCGCCCGCGCAGCGTTCACGCTGATCGAGCTGCTCATCGTCGTCACCATCATCGCCCTGTTGTTCGCCCTCACCATCGGCGGCTTCAGCTACGCCCAGCGCTCCGCTGCGCGCAGCAAGACGGCCGCAACGATCAAGGCCGTGCAGAGCGCGCTCGAACGTTACAACACCGAATTCGGTGAGTATCCCGAACCGCAGACGCCCGACGATACCATCAGCATCCGCGACAAAACCTATGTGGTTGGCGGCGCCGCCATGCTCTACCAGGCACTCAGTGGCGACGGTACGGATGCCATCAAGTTCGAAGCCCCAACATCCGCCAATGCCGGCCCCCCTCAGTCGGATGGCAACATCGACCCGAACGAGGCGAAAAACATCATGCTGACCGACATGCCCAAGGAGGTCTGGCGGATTCAGGACAATCGCTACTTCATGATCGACGGCTTTGGCAATCCTCTGCGCTACATTCGTGCTGCGCCACTGAACATCACTGGTGGAGCCGCGGTCTCACCAAAGACGATCAACGCCAACTACGACCTCTGGTCCTACGGCGAGGACGAGGAAAACACCATGGCAACCTCCCTGGAGACCAACGCTGGTGGTCCGCTCAAGCAGGCGTCGGAGAAGTGGATCAAGAACTGGTGAGGCGCTCGCCGGTTTCTCGTTGGACGCCATTCCCGCGCTTGCAAACAAGCCGGCGGCTGGCATGCTGCGCGTTCCCCCATCATGGCTGGTTCCCCTCTTCTCATTTATCTCGACGGCCAAATCGTTCCTGAAAGCGAGGCCAAGATCTCCGTCTTCGACCACGGTTTGCTTTACGGCGACGGCTGCTTCGAGGGCATCCGCATTTACAACGGCCGCGTCTTCCGCCTGACCGAGCACCTGGTGCGCCTCTATGAGAGCGCCCGCTCGATCTGCCTGACCATGCCGATCTCGATCGAGGAGATGGAGAAGGCCACCGTCGACACCGTCGCCGCCAACGGCCTGCGCGACGGCTACATCCGCCTCGTCATCACCCGCGGCGTCGGCTCCCTGGGCCTCAATCCCTACCAGTGTCCGAAGGCCTCGGTCATCATCATCGCCAGCGGCATCACGCTCTATCCGAAGGAGAAGTATGAGACGGGGTTGAACCTCATCACCTGCGCCACGCGCCGGCCCGCCACCGCCGCGCTCAGCCCGCAGGTGAAGAGCCTCAACTACCTCAACAACGTCATGGCCAAGATCGAGTGCATCCAGGCCGGCTGCGAGGAGGGCATCATGCTCAACGAGCAGGGCTACGTGGCCGAGTGCACGGGCGACAACATCTTCATCCTCAAGAACGGCCAGGTCTACACCCCGACCATCGCCAGCGGCGCCCTCAACGGCATCACCCGCATGGCCGTCATCGAGGTCATGCGCGCCATGGGCCTGCAGGTCCATGAGGTCACCATGACCCGCCACGAGGTCTACACCGCCGACGAGTGCTTTCTCACCGGCACCGCCGCCGAGGTCATCCCGGCCGTCCAGTACGACCGCCGTCCCATCGGCGACGGCAAGCCCGGCAAAATCACCACCGAGATCATCGCCCGCTTCAAGGAGTTGGCGAACTCGACCGGCACGCCCGTGCCCTACGCCGCCTGAGTCCGCGCCCGGAGGCGCCCGCTGTTCCCGCCATGGAAGAATACCACCGCCTCCTGCGCAAGGTCCTCGATCACGGCAGCTATCGCGAGGATCGCACCGGCACCGGCGCGTACTCGGTCTTCGGCGAGCAGTCGCGCTACGACCTCAGCCTCGGCTTCCCGCTGGTGACCACCAAGAAGCTGCACCTGCGCAGCATCATTCATGAGCTGCTCTGGTTCCTCAAGGGCGACACCAACATCGGCTACCTCAAGGAGCACAAGGTCAGCATCTGGGATGAGTGGGCCGACGACAACGGCGAGCTCGGCCCAGTCTACGGCGCCCAGTGGCGGCGCTGGCAGGGCGCGCCCGGCGCGGAGCCGGTCGATCAGATCGCGCGCCTGCTCGACGGCCTGAAAAACAACCCCTACAGCCGCCGCCACATCGTCAGCGCCTGGAACGTGCCCTTCATCGAGCAGATGGCCCTGCCGCCCTGCCACTGCCTGTTCCAGTTCTTCGTCGCCGACGGCCGCCTGAGCTGCCAGCTCTACCAGCGCAGCGCCGACCTCTTCCTCGGCGTGCCCTTCAACATCGCCAGCTACAGCCTGCTCGTCCTCATGGTCGCCCAGGTCTGCGGCTACCAGCCCGGCGAGTTCGTTCACAGCTTCGGCGACCTGCACCTCTACAAGAACCACCTCGACCAGGCCCGCCTGCAGCTCACGCGGGAGCCGCGGCCGCTGCCGGTCATGCGCCTCAACCCCGAGGTCAAGGACCTGTTCGCCTTCCGCTTCGAGGATTTCACCCTCGAAGGCTACGACCCGCACCCGGCCATCCAGGCCCCCATCGCCGTCTAAGCGCGCAGCGTCCTGGAGTGCGGTGCTTCCGCGCCGCTCTGCCATCTCGTTGGGTTAGCCAACCAAGCCCAGAGGGTCCGCAGATTTCACCGATGACGCCGATGCGACAGAAGGGAAACCGCAGATGTCGCCGATGGACGCAGATGAGCAGCCGCAGGTCGATGGGGGCGCCGCACAGCATCAACTGGTAGGGCGCCGCTGCGCCGGCGCCTTGGCGTGAGTCTTCTCAGCGTCTCATCCACCGTGCCAAGAGGCTTTCGAACCAGGAAGCTGCCGCCTGGGTCGCTTTTTCCCAAAGGTTCGTGCATCCTTCCGTGCTTTTTCTTGACGGAATTTCCCGCATCAAGGAGGCTCTTTTCATGCAAGCGGGCGGGGGCAAATTCGGGCCATGGAGGTCATCCTCCCGCTTGCCAGGCCGCGGTGTGTTGGACCCGCTCTGACACAGGGACCGAAGCCATCACGCACCACGCACTCCAAAACGCTAATTCGGGAAATGCAGGCCATCTCATTCGCCAGTTCTGTCTTCACCACCGTCGGCGTCGTCCTGCTCGTGGGCGCTGGCATCGTGTCTCAGAAAACCCGATCCTTCCTTGCCGATGCCGCCAAGGCGGAAGGCACGGTGATCGAACTCAAGGCGTCGCGGTCCAAGGACTCAACCACGTACCGGCCGGTGGTTCGCTTCATCGGCCCGAACGGCCAGACAGTGGAGTTCACCTCATCGACGGGCAGCGATCCGCCTCTGCACAAGGCAGGGCAAAAAGTGGAGGTTTTGTACCGACCGACCGAGCCCCGGAACGCCAAGATCAACGGCTTCTTCTCCCTTTGGGGTGTCTCAGCCATCATGGGCGGCATGGGCGCGGTGTTCTTCCTCATCGGCTCCAGCATGCTCGTTGCGGGAGCACGGAAAAGGCGCCAGGACGAATTCCTTCGGACCCACGGTCTGCCCATCGAGACCGAGTTTCTGGGGGTCGAACAGAATGCCGCCGTGACCCTCAACGGCAGGCATCCCTATCGGGTGCTGACGCAGTGGCTGAATCCGGTGACCTCGGAGCTGCACGTCTTCAAAAGCGACAACCTCTGGGTGGATCCTTCGAGCCACCTTCAAGGCCGGAAGATCACCGTCTTGATCGACCGGAACCCTCCGCAGCACTACTGGGTCGATCTCTCCTTCCTTCCCAAGCTCGCGAAATGAGGGGCTTTTAAGCCGTCTCGGCCGGTGGCACCGCTGCCTCAGGCGGTTAGGCTTGTCCGCGGCTGCGCCGCCGCTTCGGTCTGGCCCCCCATCCTCAGCCGTGCCAGACACCAACACGCTTCCTCAAAGCACAGCATGAAACCCAAGCCCCTTCTGCTGCGACTCATCGTCGTTCTGGCCATCGGGGCCGGTTCCCTCGCGGCTGCGGAATCGCCGCCTGGGAAAGCCGCCCTCACGCTGGTGGCGTTCGGCGATTCCACCACGGCACCGCGCGGATCGCTGCCGGTTTATGCCGACTGCCTCCGGCAGGAGTTGCCCCGCAACGGCCTGCCCGTCCGCGTCATCAACGCCGGCGTCGGCGGCAACACCACGGAGGCCGCGAGGGCTCGTTTTGTCAGCGACGTGCTCGATCGCAAGCCCGACCTGGTGATCCTGCAGTTCGGCATCAACGATGCGGCCGTCGATGTCTGGAAGACCCCGCCGGCCAGCCAGCCGCGGGTCTCGCTTGAGCACTATGTCGCCAACCTCGAGTTCTTCATCGAGTCGCTCCAGGCTCAGCAGCGGTCCGTTCTGCTCATGACCCCCAACGCCCTGTGCTGGACGCCCGCCCTGAAACAACGGTATGGCAAGGCGCCGTATCGACCCGACGAGGCGGAGGGCTTCAACGTGCTGTTGCAGGCATACGCCGAGGCCGCGCGAGGCGTGGCGAAAAGGAAAGGCGTGCCGCTGATCGACGT
>CANNUR010000173.1 GCA_947523045.1 uncultured Prosthecobacter sp. | reverse complement strand
CACTTCCAGAAGGGCTACGTGTACTTCGCCATGGCCTTCTCGGTGTTTGTCGAGATGCTCAACATCCGCAGCGCCAACAAGCGCAAGGCCCAGGCCTGAGGCTGCTTGCCGTTATCGCCTCGAGGCCTGATCGGCCCCTCGCTGCAGGTGCAGGCGCAAGGCCTCGCGCCAGGGCCGCGGCGCTGTGCCGAGCAGGCCGGCGAGGCGGGCATTGTCCATGACCGTCCACGGCGGTCGGGCCGCCCGGAAGCCGGTGAATTCGGCGAGGCGACGCCCCTGCGTGGACAGGGCTTGGGGTAGCAGGCCCACGTCGTGACCGAGGTCGAGCACGGCCTGGGCGAAGTCGCGCCAGCTCGCCACGCCGCTGTGGCAGAGGTGCAAGACGCCGGTCACCTCGCGATGCTCGCTGATCAGCATCTCCAGCCAGTTGGCGAGTTCGTGGGTCCAGGTCGGCGCGCTCCATTTGTCCTCGATGAAATCGAGCGCCACCCCACGGCGCACACGGTCGAGCACGGCGGCCGGCACGTCGCTGCCGGCGTCGCCAAACAGCCAGGACACCCGCGCCACCAGCGCGCCCGGACAGGCGGTCAGCACGGCCTGCTCGCCGGCGAGTTTGCTCCGGCCGTAAACGTTGACCGGCGCCGCGGGTGACTTTTCATCGAGGGGTTCGGAGCCGTCGCCGGCAAAGACGTAGTCGGTGCTCAGGTGAATCAGCCGGGCGCCGCGTTCGGCGCAGAGGTGGGCGAGCCGGCCGGGCGACTCAGCATTCACGAGCTTGGCCAGGTCCGGGGCGTGCTCGCAGGCGTCGGGCGAGGTCAGGCCGGCGACGTTGACCAGGGTGTCGAAGTCGAAGGCCGCCAGGGCGGTCGCCAAGCGGTCCGGTTGTGCGAGATCGATCTCCGCGCGACCGGGCAGGAGCAGGGCATGACGGTCGCGCCAGGCCGACGTCAGCACGCGGCCGAGGCGACCGCTGCCGCCGAGCAGCAGGACGCGACGGCGGGGGCTGGCCATGCGGGCAGGGGAGATCAGATGACCGGACCGGGCACGTCGGCCCACTTCGCGTGCCACTCGTTGAAGACGATCGGGCTGATCTCGCTCGGCTTGATCTCGCTGCGACCGCCCCAGAAGACGTTCGTGTACTCGACCGGAATGCCAACGCTTTCCAGGTGGCGGTCGATGGCCGCCTTGTGGGCGAGCACGGTGTCCTTGTCGGTGCCGTGGATGACGCCCATGATGTTGACGTTGGCGAAGCGTTCGCCGCCCTCGCGCCAGTAGCAGTGGGTCATAATCGGGTGGCGACCCACCTCGGCGCCGCCGCGCTCCTCCATGCCCTTGGGCACCTTCCAGTGGAAGAGGGCGTTGAAGCGGGTGACGCGGACGCCGGCCGCGCTCGGCTTGACGTGTTCGAGGAAGGTCGAAAAGCGTCCGATGACGCCCTTTTCATCGAGGCGCTTGGCGACCTCGCAGAATTTTTCCAGGCTGACCCCGGCGGCCTTGGCCCGGCCGGCCCAGGGTTCCGGACCGATCTCGTCGAGGCTGAGGTCGCCCTTGAGGTGGAGCAGGATGTGCCACTCCTCGTCGTCGAGATCGGCGAGGTTGGTGGTCATCATGACGGCGGGTTCATCGGCCTTTTCGCCGGGCTCCATCGTCTTGCGGCGGACATGGCCGACGCCGAGGGCGAAGATGCCGTGCGCCTGCATGGTGTAATAATCCTCGGCGCCGAGCAGGCGCTTGAGCACGTCGCAATGCTGCTCGATGCTGCGGCCCTGCGGCACCTTGAGGGTGGTCCACAGGCGGAAATCGCTGCCGCTGACCTCGCGGTCGGTGCTGCGCAGCACGACGTGACCGCTGAACGGATCTTCCTTGAAGAGGAATTCGAAGGCGGCTTCGAGCTTGTCCGCCGGCAGTTTCCACGCCACGAGAGCGCCCTCGGCCAGCTTGTTGGCGAGCAGGGTCTGGCGGACGCGGCGGATGACGCCGGCCTTGAGCATGGCGCGGATGCGCTCGACGACGGTATCGAAGGGCACGCCGCTCTGTTCGGCGATGAACTGGAAGGGCTGGCGCATGAACCCCTTCACCCGGTCCTCGCTGACGGCGAGAATGCGGGCGTTGGTTTCCTCGGTGTGTTCGGTCGGCAGGGTTTCGGGGGACATGGTCAGGGTGGGGGGCATGCGGGAAGGGACGCCGCAGGGGAGGGGACTCTTAGCGGGGAGCCCGGGGATGACAAGCCCGGGCTGGTTTTTGGCAGCAGCGGCTCAGGGGGGCGTGAAGTGCGTGTCACCCTATTTTGCCATTTTGCTTTTTCACAATCCGCGTGGTTCGAGAGAAGCTCAAAGCATTCATTCTGAGGAAGAAAGGACTTGTCTCCGCCCCACAGACACTCGGCGAACACCTGCGCAACCGAAGGTTGATCCTTGGACTCAAACAGGAGGACGTGGCCTCACAGTTGGGCACTCTGCGAGAGGTTTATGATCGCTGGGAACGCGATGAACGCCAGCCTGTCATCTCGGAATGGCCGGGTATCCTGAGATTCCTTAGCCTCTACCCTTTTCCAACGAAGACACCTGCGGACCTCGTCCTCAAGGTGCGCCGCTTCCGAGGCTACGATCAGAAAACGCTGGCGAGTGTGCTTGGGGTGATTCATCAACGGCTCAGGCGATGGGAACGCGGGCAAGAGCCTGTGCCTGCTGGAGCAGAGCGCCAGCTTGAGGGGCTTGTTGCGATGTCCTGATGGAGATCACCCCGAGACCATGCGCTCATGCGAACAGCACTCGTAGCCTTCAGCGCTGGCAGAATGCCGGCAACTCCAAGGCAACAAGCTCTTGTAGTTGCCATCGGAGCTGATTATGAATGTTGCCATGTCCGGGTATCCAACCGCCAGCATTCGGGACAGAGAGAGGCTCGTGGCCTCGGTGGTGGGAATAGCGATCAGCCCCTTGGTTTTGCCCCTCGTCAAATTCACCGGGCCGCTCCAGCAATTTCTCGAACCAGCGAAGCTCCTTCTGATAGGCGTTCTTCTTCTTTCAGGGGTTGCAGGCGCGGCAGCGGCCTTGGCAGCCAAAGCAGGGTTTCAAAGCCGCGCGCGCGTGATCCCCGTGAGTGCTCAGTTGGGCATTCGGGCGGCACTGCTCTGTGCCCTGTGCGCAGGGGCATTGTTGACAGTGCTTGCAACGATTGAAACCGGCAAGGCGACGGGGTCGATCATGGACCGGACCTTGCGGTCTCGCGCGCTCATGGTCTTGCTGGTCAGTCTGGCGGCCCTGCTTCCCTCTGTGCTTTGCGGTTTTGTTGGGGGGCTTGTAGGAGGCCGATGCATTGCCTCCAGAGTTCCGGAGGCTCCGGCAGCACGGGCTTGCTCTCCCATTCCCTGGTTCCGCTGGGTCAGCTCTGGCGTGGTCTGCCTAGCCATCGCCGGCCTCTTGTCTCCGTTGAGTTTCCTTGGACGGCCGCTTCTGTCCGATCCCCCGCCGGTCGTCGTCGAAGTGAAGCCCCTTAAGAAGCCCGCGCCGGTCATCGAGCCGCCATTTCATTACCAACCCCCGGCGAATCTGGAGAGCGCTCAGTTCAATGAAATCCAGCCCGCCTTCATCAAGACCATTCCGAACGTCGCTGAAAACTGCCCATTGGCGCTCTCTCCTGACGGGGTGCTTTTGGCCTTCGGCGAGCGTTCTGGCGGCGTCACGAGCGACCTCTGTGTGTTTGACCTGCACCGCTTCACCAAAGTCTTCGATTTCAAGCTACCCAGCTACCCGGAAGGCCTCCTCGCTTGGCGGGAGGATCAAAGAGCCATCGCCTGTGTTATCGGCAGCGGCCAGGGACGGCGAATCTGGATCTTGCGCCTCGACGACGGTTCAGCAGTCCAACTTCCCCGTCCGCAGGGACGCGATGTTCCAACGGGCGAGCTTTTCTGGTGGCAGTCGAAGGAGATTGCCTTTTTCCCAGAAGACGAGCCGGCCTTGTATTTTGATCTCGACACGCTCCGCCTGCACCCCCTTGAGGAATCCGCCGCCTACAGGAAGCTCGATGAGGCTGAGAGGCAGCAGTGGCAAAACGGCCCCAGAGCGAAACTCCCTGGCCGGAGCGGCTGGCGCGTGAGTGTTCAGACCGTCATTACCTCGGTAACGCCGCCACCGCGGCGTCATCCTGAAATGGAATGGGAACTGAGTGGCAAAAGCATCGCCAGCTTCAGTCATCCGAGTACGCCCGTATCCAGAGGATTCAGCACGCTGGTCGTGAGCGAGGCGGGTCGGCTGTTTTGTTCACCTGACGGCTCAAAACTGGCCCAGTTGAGGGACGGTCAGATAATGGTCACCTACATGAAGCTACAGGCGGCCCAGGAGCATCTTCTGGAAATCGAAATGCCTTTGGATCGAGCTGAGATCGAGAACACCGAGTGGGAGAGCCTGGTTCGGGAGCGCCAGCTTTGCGTGCTGCTCTATGGCCCGATGATCAATCCACTGAGTCAGCAAGTCGTGGGGCCTGATTATACCCATGCCAACGGCCCAGCCCAACTGGTGGAGTGGCGGGATAAAAAGGCCATTTTCATGGTGCAAACGCACCTGGGAGAGTCGTTGGACGGGGCGATTGCCTCCACGCTCCACCACTGGCAGCTTGGAGGACTGAAGGAGTGGAACCCCGCGAGGACCGGGCAGTGGTGGGCGGTGGCGAAAAGGGTTGCCGGCATTGTGCCGGAGGATTTGCCGGAGACGGACTCTCCTCAAAGCTTCTCTCTCGAAGCCCATCCCGGATACCAACTCGTCACAAAGACCCCGGCCAAATCTCGTCCATCCCCGCCGAGTCAGCCGGAGCCTCCGGTGTCAGCGAACGAAGTGAGAGCGTTTATCATCGCCCATCATGAAAAAACATCGCGGAGGGATCTTCCCGGCATGATCGCCAATTACGATTCGGTGGTGGATTTCCTTGGCAAAGGAGAGATTGCCCGCGATGCGATCGCCGCGGATGAGCAAGCTCACTGGTCAAAATGGCCGCTCGGGAATGAGAAGATCGTCGGGGAAATAGACGTCAACAGGGAAGGGGGCACTTGGCGGGCCTCGTACTCGATGGAGTTTTCCAACCAAAACGCCTCGGGCGAGTGGTTGCGGGGGCACGCGGATATGACCCTCCAGTTGAGGGAGGACGGAAAGGACCTCTTCATTGTTTGGCAACGGGCGAACGTGCATGATGTCACCGACAGCAAATCCACCAAGGAGGCGGCCGAACCCGCCGCACCGAAGCAGCCTCAAGGTCTGCCCATCACGGTGCCCAAGCCTTGCTTCGTGGCTTCGATGCGGGCCGAAGACCATCCCCAAATCGAAATTACTGACCAAATCCACTTTATTGCCAGCGGCATCAGGTGGCATCGAACCTATCGGGAGTTTTCCAAGGATGGAAAAGTCGTCAACACCTGTCGGGCCATCTATGATGGCTCGGTGAGGTCAGTCGCAAACGGACGCATGGTTTATATCGGTAGCCAAGGCTGGGAACGAGGTTTGGGCACGAACACTTTTGTTACAACCTGTTCCGGAAGCGCTCGCGCTTTGGTTGGCAAAAGTTTTTACTTTGAAATCCATGGCAGTGGCATGGTGGAATCGAGCTCGGGTCGCAGTTTTCGGCTCATTCAAAAGTGAATGTGATTGCTCTGCCCGCCTGATCGGCGGCTTTTGTTGGTAAAGACAAACAGCGCTCCCCGCCGCACATCCTCCTGCAGGCGTTCAGCCACAAGCGCCTGGAGCGTGTTGATGCCGGCACGCATGTCGATGGGGTCCAGCGCCACAAAAACCTTCAGGCTGCCGGCAAAACTCAGCATGGCTCAGCGAGGGCTTGCAGCAGGCGCGCCAGCGGCGCCACCTGCGCGGGGTTGCTCAATATCACGCGCGCTCCGCCCGGCAGCAGCACCTCCAAAGCCGACTCTGCCGACGGACCGGCCGCTGCCTCGCTGAAGACCGCCTCCGCCAGGCGCATCGGCGCGAGAGTCATGGCCGCACGCTCGCACTTGACTTCATACTCACCGCGTTCATGGCGTCGACGCTGCACCCAGCCGGCAAAAGTCGGATATTTGACGCCCGCATGCCGCGCAAAGTATCCGGTGTCCCCAGCCCCATGGCGTTGCCGCTTGACTCGAGGTTGGCGGCCTACAGGGGCATGGCTGCTGCTTGGACCAAGGTCTGCTGCACGGCGGCCCGTTGGGCGGCCCAGGCTTTCGGTGTCAGGCGATGCACCGTCTGGTTGGTTTCGCTCGGCAGGCGCGTAAAGATGTCGGTGAGGTACGCAAAGGCATCGATGCCTTCGCGGTGACAGTTGCCGATCAAGGTGTAGAATGTCGCGGCGCGGGCGCCCGTTTCCGCGGCGCCCATAAAAAGCCAGTTCTTCTTGCCGATCGCGCTGGGCCGGATCGTGTTTTCGATGAGGTTGTTGTCCGCC
>CANNUR010000172.1 GCA_947523045.1 uncultured Prosthecobacter sp. | reverse complement strand
TCTGCACGCCGAGTTCCTTGACCTTCTCGGTGTACTCCGGCACGCGTTTGAGGCTGGATTCGATGTCCTTCGAGCCCTGCGGGTAGGCGGCGACCATGCGCACACCCATGACCTCGGGTTTCTGCGGCTGGGCGTTGAGGGTCTTGGTGAAGGCGAGCACGTGCGAGGTGTCGAGGCCGATGATGCCGGCACGGATGTTTTGAGCGTGGGCGGCAGGGAGAGCGGCCAGCAGGAGGGCCGCGAGGACGGTGCAGAGGCGAATCATGGTGGCAGGCAACTACGGACCGGCGGGGCGCACCTTTCCGTCATTCGAGCCCAAACTTGCGCGTCTCCCGATCTGCGGCATCGTCGCGACTCCCCTCCTGCCACCGGCTGTGTCCGGCTTCCGACCATGCTTTCCGAACTCGACTCCCTCAAGACCGAGGCCCTCGCGGCGCTCGGCGCGCTCCACGATGAAGCCTCGCTAGAGGCTTTTCGCATCGATTACCTCGGCAAGAAGGGCCGGCTGACCGCGCTCAGCGCCCGCATGCGCGAGGTGCCGCCGGAGCAGAAGAAGGACGTTGGCGCCAAGCTCAATGAGGTGCGCGAGGCGCTCACCACCGGGTTGGAAGCCCGGCTCGGCGCGCTGCAGGCCGCCAAGGATGCCGCCTCGGTGGCCGGCATCGACCTGACCCTGCCGGGCCGCCCGATCCAGCGCGGCAGCCTGCATCCGCTCACCCAGATCCGCGACCTGGCGGTGCGCACCCTGCGGCGCATGGGCTTCACCCTCGCCGACGGCCCGGAGATCGAGACCGAGTGGCACTGCTTCGACGCTCTTAACACCCCGGCCGATCACCCGGCGCGCAATGAGAGCGACACCTTTTATCTGCCCGACGGCCGCCTCATGCGCACCCACACCTCCAGCGTGCAGATCCGCACCCTGGAGACGGTGAAAGACCTGCCGGTGCGCATCATCGCCCCCGGCGCTGCCTACCGCCGCGACGAGATCGACGCCACCCACCTGAGCGTCTTCAACCAGATCGAGGCGCTCTACGTCGATCACGAGGTCAGCCTCGCCGACCTCAAGGGCACTCTGGAGTTCTTCTTCCGCGAGGTCTTCGGCCCGAAGACGGCGGTGCGTTTCCGTCCGCATTTCTTCCCGTTCACCGAGCCGAGCTTCGAGATCGACGTCAAGCTCGAGGCCAAGGGACGCGAGGACCGCTGGATCGAGATCGCCGGCTGCGGCATGGTCGATCCTGCCGTGTTCAGCGCCGTCTGCAAGACCCGCGGCGACCTGCTGTTCGATCCTGAGACGGTGACCGGCTTTGCCTTCGGCATGGGGCTCGACCGCCTGGCGATGATCCTGCACGGCATCACCGACATCCGCCATCTCATCGACAACGACGTCCGTTTCCTGCGCCAGTTCGCCTGAGCCTCGTTTCCGCTTCCCCTGATTTTCGCCGGTTCCCTCCCATGCAAGTCTCCCTTTCCTGGCTCAGCGCCCACCTTGACCTCGGTTCGTACACGACCGCCCAGCTCGCCGACCTGCTCACCTTTGCGGGCATCGAAGTCGAGGGCATCGAAGAGCGCGGCCTGGCCACCGACAAGGTGGTGGTTGCCCGCATCGACTCCTTTGAACCGCACCCGAATGCCGACAAGCTCAGCGTCTGCCAGGTCGAGGACGGCAGCGGCAGCCTCCGCCAGATCGTCTGCGGCGCGAAGAATTTCAAGGCGGGCGACAAGGTGCCGCTGGCCCTTCCGGGCGCCGTGCTGCCGGGCGGCTTTGAGATCAAGGAAGGCAAACTGCGCGGGGTGGTCTCCGGCGGCATGATGTGCTCGGCCAAGGAACTCGGCCTGGGCGAGGACACCGGCGGTTTGTGGATCCTCGATCCAAGCCTGGAGATCGGCCGGTCGCTCGCTGAGATCGTCGGCAACGACACGATTTTCGATCTCGAAATCACCCCGAACCGGCCCGACCTGCTCAGTCATCTGGGCTTGGCGCGCGAACTGGCCGCCCTGACCGGGCTGCCGCTCAAGGGCGGGCGTGATCACGCCGCTTCCGCCACCCCGACCCGCGCCGCCAAGGCCGAGGAAGTTCGTCTGGAAGCGCCGGAGGACGGCCCCTTCTACACCGCCCGCATCGTGCGCGGCGTCAAGGTCGGACCCAGCCCCGACTGGCTCAAGGCGCGCCTGGAAAGCGTCGGTCTGCGCCCGATCAACAACGTCGTCGATGTCACCAACTACGTGCTCCTGGAAATGGGGCAGCCGCTGCATGCCTTCGACCTCGCCAAGCTCGACGGCGGCATCGTTGTGCGACGCGCCGCTGAGGGCGAAACCCTGCGCACGCTGGCCGAGGCCGAGCGCGCGCTGATCCCCGACGATCTGGTCATCGCCGATGCCAAGCGCCCGGTGGCGCTGGCCGGTGTCATGGGCGGTGCCGACACCGGGGTGACGGAAAGCACCACGGATTTGCTTCTCGAGGCGGCCTACTTTGCGCCGTCGGTCGTGCGCCGCGGCGCGCGCCGGCTTGGCCTGAATTCGGATTCCAGCTACCGCTTTGAGCGCGGCGTCGATCCGCAGCAGGTGCGCGGAGCCTCCGACCTCGCCGTGCAGCTCATCCTCACCCTCGCCGGCGGCACGGCTGACCCGGAACTGCAGGTGGCCGGGACCGCGCCGGAACTGGCCGGGGAAGTCGAACTCGACGAGGCGCGCGCCCTGCGCCTGCTCGGCATGCCGGCGTTGACGCTGGAGGAAGCGCACGCCATTCTGGAAAAGCTTGGGCTGCAGAAAAAAGCGACCTCCCACGGCAAGAGCCGCTGGCAGGTGCCGAGCTGGCGCCTCGACCTGCAGCGCGGCGTTGATCTGATCGAGGAGATCGCCCGCGTCGTCGGTCTGGAGCGCGTGCCGGCGAAATTTGCCGCGGTCATGGCCCAGGGCGATGCCACCGACCGCCAGTACGACCATGCCATGCAGTTGCGTCAGACGCTGGCTGCGCGCGGCCTGCATGAGGTGCAGACGCTGCGGCTGATTGCGGTCAGCCAGCTCGATGGCGGGCTCGGGGCGGGGGATCCGGTGGCTGCGGCGGCACCGCTGAAAAATCCGCTCAGCGAGGATCACACCCATCTGCGGCCGAGCCTGGTGCCGGGCCTGCTCGCCACGGCCGCGCTCAACCACCGTCAGGGTGCCCAGCATCTGGCGCTGTTTGAGGCGGGCCGTGTGTTCCTGAAGATGCCCAACGGCCAGGTGCGCGAGGAGGAACGGCTCGCCCTGCTGCTCGCCGGGCCGGTAGCCGAGGTCTCCTGGCACGAAAAGCAGCCGCGCGCTGCCGATGCCTTTGACCTGCGCGGCCTGATCGAGGCCCTGCCCGGGGTGGCCGGTCTGGAACTGCGTCGCCAGGACGACAGCTCCGCCTTCCTGCTTCGCCACGAACTGCGTGCCGGCAACCGCGTGCTGGGCTGGATTGCCCAGGTGCATCCGGCGCGCGCCCGCGAGCTCGACGCCCGTCACCCGATTTACGTGGCCGAACTCCTGCTCAGCGCCCTGCGCCAGGGCGCCGGCGGTCCGGCCAAGTTCGAGGAGCTGCCGCGCTTCCCCTCGGTCACCCGCGACCTGGCCTTCGAACTGCCGCTGGACCTGCCAAGCGCCAAGGTGCAGGCCTTCTTTGCCGGCTTGAAGGAGCCGCTGCTGGCCGGTGCCAGCCTGTTCGATGTCTTTGTCGACGCCTCCGGCGTGAAGATCGCCGCCGACCGCAAGTCGACGGCCTGGACGCTCACCTACCGGGCGCCGGACCGCACCCTGGAGACCGCCGAGGTCGACGCAGCGCATGCCCGCATCGTCACCGCTCTGGAGAAAAGCCTGCCCGCCAGTCAGCGTCGCTGACCGGCGGTCGCCGCTTGACAGTTTCGCCTGCGTCTAGAACATGGGCGCATGCACACTTGGCTTGCCCGCGCCGCGCTTCTGCTCCTTGTTTTCAGCTGCACCGCCGCGTCGGCGGCCGACTGGCCGCAGTTCCGCGGTCCGCAGGGCAGCGCCGTCTCGGCCGATCCGGCACCGGGGCCGAAGCTGGCGGTGGCCTGGGAGCGCGAGCTGCCCGGTCGCGGTCTGAGCAGTCCGATCGTGCTCGGCGGCAAGGTCTTCCTCACCTGTTCCAGCGGACCCGACCAGTCGAACCTGCATGTCTTCTGTTTCGATGCCGGCGACGGCAGGGTGCTTTGGGAGCGCGTCTTCAAGGCCACCGGCCGCACCATGGCGCACAACAAAACCAGCGTGGCCGCGCCGACGATGTGTGGCGATGCCACCCGTGTCTTCGCCCTGTTCTCCAGCAACGACCTCTTTGCCCTCGATCACGCCGGCAACCTGCTCTGGCTGCGCGGCCTGACCTTCGACTACGCCAACGCCAGCAACAGCCTCGGCATGGCCTCCTCGCCCGTGCTGGCCGGCGACACCCTGGTCGTGCAGAGCGAGAACGACAGCGAATCGATCGCCGTCGGTCTCGACGCCGCCACCGGCCTGAACCGCTGGAAGCAGGATCGCCCGAAGGCCGCCAACTGGACCAGCGCCGTCGTCTGGCAGGACGCGGTCGCCCTGCAATCGAGCAAGGGCCTGACCGGCCTTGACCCGAAGACTGGCAAGGTGCTCTGGGATTACAGCGACGGCGCCGCCACCATCCCGAGTTCCGCCATCGCCGGCGATGCCATTTATGTGCCCTCCAATGGCCTCACCGCCCTGCGTCCGGAAAAGGGTGCGGCCTCGCAGATCTGGCGTGCGGAAGGCCTCAAGCCCGGCACTGGCAGCCCGCTGGTGCTCGACGGCTCGCTCTTCGTCCTCAACGGCGCCGGCATCCTGATCAAGGCCTCGCCGGCCAACGGCGACGAAGCCTGGAAGCTGCGCCTCAAGGGGCCGTTCAGCGGTTCGCCGGTCGGTGCCGGTCAGTATGTCTACCTCGCCAGCGAGCGCGGCGATCTGCAGGTCGTCGACACCCGCGCCCCGGAAGGTGAAATCGTTCACACGGTCGCCCTGAAGGACACCATCCTGAGCACGGCGGCCCTCAGCGGCGGCGCCCTCTTTGTGCGCAGCGACAAGCGGCTTTGGAAGCTGAACTGAGGGATTGATGTCGCTGTCGAACGTGCTGCTGCGTCGGCCCCAGCAGTGGCGTTTATGCGAGCACGGAAGGGCTTGTTCTTTGCCCGTCTGATCGATCGGCTCCCTGCGTGTGGTTGAAGCCCCGCTCCCGGGAAATCCCTCCTTTGGAAGGATGAAAGTGGTCGGGCCGGCGAGATTCGAACTCACGACCTCTTGCACCCCATGACCTCGGAGGAACGCACCTTCATCCGCCCCCACCGCCACTCCCCTTTGCGTGTGCTAGTCCCGGTGTGCTCGTGGGGAAATTGCAGCTTTCGTTTAGCGACCCATCAGAAAATATCTGAATAGCAGGAATCGCTGAAATTGCACCCTTTTTAGCCCTGTCGTGTGCTAATGAGGGTGCATGACGGTTGCACCCTGACGCACCTCCGCATTTCACCGGTTGAGCCGGGCAGGGGAACGCCTTGACGCTGCTGGCGCCGGCAGGGCACATGTGTCTGTCGCACCGGAGTATAAACCGGCGCTGTGTTGGACTCGACGCCAGCATGCGACGACGTCACCCAGGGCATCTGCAAGGATGGCCTGGGTGGCAATCGCGAAGTCCAGCAGCGTCCCGTGCTTGTTCACCCGGGGGTCGGTGACACGGATTTACGAAGGAAGGCTGCCAAAAGAAGATGCGCCTGCCGACCATGTGCCGACGCTGGCTCCGGAAAACGGGGCGAGCAATATCGGAAATCGACAAGCGCATTTCAGTTTCTCAAACAGCGGCTGGAAGTCAATCAAGAATGAACCACGGAGAACCGCTTCTCATCTCCCTCGACCCGTGCTCGCTTGCGGCGATGGCCGACTGGGTGCTGGCGTCGCAGATGCGAAAGCCGGAGGTCGCTGAGAAGTGTGTGAAGTTGGCGCAAGTACCTCGACAAGTTGCGCTAGGACGGGAAATGGTGCTTTTCCAGGTTAGCCATAGTTCCAAGCGGGTCGGCACTGACACGATTGTTGGACGTATCCGCACTCAGACGAACATCAAGAACGATCCGCTGGTTTAGCAAATGCTAGACCGTGGCAAACTTATGTCCAAAAATGAGGTGGCAAAGGCCGATAATTCTAACACGGAACGGAAGGGGGGCAAGTGCGCCTTGGTTCTAACACGCTGCGCCGATGAATCGAACGCTCCTTGGAAGTTTTGTTCGTTAAACTATTCAGGTACGCACGCCTTTAACTGCCGTAGGATTTGGAAAGGGCAGGGAAAGGAAAAACTTAAATTCTGCTGATCTCTGAAGCTTCAATACCATGTCGATGAAATGCTTGAACGTCATCAATTCAGACTGCCTCGGACCAAACAAACGGTGACTTACCGCCGGAATGACAAGAGAAACCGATGCTTCCCTCATCT
>CANNUR010000171.1 GCA_947523045.1 uncultured Prosthecobacter sp. | reverse complement strand
AGCGCGTAAGCGCCACGGGTGACGACTTCATCGCCGGGCAGCAGGCCGCTGAGGACCTCGACAAAGCGGTCGTTCTGCGCGCCAAGCCGCACCGGGGCCTTCACGAAGGCATTCGCCAGTTCGTAGTCCTTCACATAGACAAAGCGCTGGGCGGGATCGCCCTGCACGGCGCTGCGCGGGATCGACAGCACGTTGTCGCGCTGGCTCACGACGATGCTGAACTCCGCCTTCATGCCGGGGCGCAGGCGATGCTCCGGATTGGCGACATGGAAGGCGGCCTCCAGGGTGCCGGCCGTGGCATCCGCCTCGATGGCGAGGTGGGCGAGCCTGGCTTCAAACACCTGGTCGGGCAGGGCCTGCAAACGGATGTGGGCGATGAGGCCGGGCTTGAGCTGGGCGGCCAGATGCTGGGGCACGCTGGCCACGGCCTCCACCGTGTCGAGATCGACGATTTCGATCAGCGCATCCTCGGGCGAAACCGGTTGGCCGGGCGCGAGGTGGACCTTCGAGATGAAGCCGGCGATCGGCGCTTCCAGCTTCACCACGGGCGGCGGATCGCCGGGCTGGCGACTTTCGATCCAGGCGACCTCGTCGCCCTCCTCGACCTGCTGGTGGGGCAGGGCCAGCACCGAGAAGGCGCGGCCGGGGATGCGGCTGCTGACCACCGCGCGTTTGCCGGGCAGGACCTCGATGACGCCGAGTGCGAAGACGGTTTCCTCAAAGGCGGTTTCCTCGGCTTCGGCGAATTCGAGGTTGAGATGGGCGACCGAAATGTCGTCGAGGATGAGGTCGGGCGCGGCCTGCAGGCAGGGCGCCATCAGGCAGAGCACGGCAAGCCAACGCGCGATCCGAAGGGCAGGGAAGCAAGGAGGACGTTTCATGGCTGGAGGGTGCCGGTGGCGGCTTCGTAGCGGATGCGGGCGAGGTGGAAGTCGCGCACGGCATCCAGGGCGGCGGCTTCAAGTTGCAGGCGCTGGTCGCGGGCGCGCAGCACGGCGAGCAGGTCGGTCTGGCCGGCCTCGTAGGCCTGCTCGAGTTGCTTTGTCTGTTCGAGGACCAGGGGCAGCAGTTGGTCGCGCGTTTCGCGCACGAGCTCCGCCTGCGCCTGCATCTCGCGGCGGGCGGTGTCGGCCTCGCCGGCGATCTGCCGGCCCAGTGCCTCGGTTTCTAGGCGCGCGCGCTCGGCCGTGGCGGCCTTCTCGGCGATCTCGCCCTGGTTGCGGTTCCAGAAGGGCAGGGGCAGGGAGATGCGGAAGCCGATGAAGCCTGTGCTCTGGCCACCGGTCCCTCGCTGCCACTGCTGTTCGGGCCCGCCAACGATGCCGGCACTGACGTCCTGCAGGCGACGCGCCTTGGCGAGTTCGACCGCGGTCTGCGCGGCCTGCGCCTGGGTTTGGGCGAGCCGGTAATCGGCGCGCTGCTGCCAGGGGAGGGGGGCGGGCAGGACCGGCGAGGGAAGTTCACCGCTGAGTTGCAGGGGCGATTCGGGGGGGAGGCCGAGTCTGGGTTTCAACTGACCGAGCAGGCTCGCCCGCTGGCCGTCGAGTTTGCGACGTTCCAAGCGCAGGCGCTGGGCATCGAGCTTGGCCTGGGCGGCATCCAGCGGCGAGAATTCGCCCTTCTCGGCGCGCTCGCGGATGAAGTCAGCGAGTTTACCGGCCAGCTCCTCCTGGCCTTGACGCAGGCGCTGCTGCAGCTCGAGCGCCAGCAGTTCGACGGCGAGCGCCCGGGCCTCGGCGATGAGGCGTCGCTCCACCTCGCGCACTTCGAGTTCGGCGGCGGCGACGCCCTGGGCGGTGAGCTGTTTCTCCAGGCTCAGCCTTCGGGTCAGCGGGAAGGTCTGCTCGAAGGAGAACTCACCGGTGACCGGACTCAGCCGGCTTTCCGAGCGCCAGTCGAAACCCAACGTGGGGTTGCTGAGCCGGCCGGCGCCGATTTGACGTCCCTGCGCCTCCGCCACGGCGAGTCGGGCGGCCTGCAGGGCGGGGTGATGGTCGCGCACGCGCGGTGCGATGTCGGCGAGCGACAGCGACAGAGCCTGGGCGGAGCCGGCGAGGAGAAGGAGAAGGGAAAGCGATTTCATGGGCGGTGGCGGGTGAGAGAACCGGGCACGGCGTGACCGTGCCGGGGCAGGGCAAATCAGGAGGCACAGCCGAAGAACCCTCCGTCGTGGAAGGGCAGGCTGTGCAGGTTCTCAAACGCGCAGGACGATCCGGTGCGCCAGGACGGCGGGCCAGCTTCGACTTCGCGGCGGTGCGTTGGCCTGGGCCGGTGGTCGGCCGGGCGGTGTGCTGCTGACGCTTACCGCGGTGCCCAGCCAGGCCGGCAGCACGGCCACGAGATCGAGCGCGGGCGGGGCCATCGGGGAACTGCTGCCGACCGCTTGGGCAAGCAGGCTTTCGATGACGGGTTCGTGCTCGTGGGTGTCCGTGTCGTGATCGTGCGGGTGCTCCTCGCCGTGATGATCCTCGGCCTCATGACAGGGATCCTCATGCTCATGGCAGGCCGCCGAATGCGGGCCGTGGCAGTGGTCCATGCCGGTGAGCTGGGCGATGCCGCCACAGTCGCAGAGGTAACCGCGAGGCAAGCCAAACAACTGGGCCGCGGCCAGCGTCAGCAGGACGCAAGCGGTCAGCAGTCGGTGGCGGGAACGCGTCACAACACTCAACCTCTGATGCCGTTGCTTGTCTGTCAACCGGAACCGGTCAGGGCTGCTTGGCCTTGGCGTCGACCGCCGGAGCCGGTGTTGCCGCTGCAGGTGTGGCCGCTGCGGCCTCAGGCGCGAAGCAGTAGATGACGCCGTCGTCGGCGCCGAAAATGACACGTTCGCCGGCCACGGCGGGCGAGGTCTTCACCGCGGCGCCGATTTCATACTGCCAGAGTTCCTTGCCGTCCTGCGGCGCAAGCGCATAGACATAACCGTCGTCGCTGCCGAAGATGACCGACTTGCCGGCACAGACCACCGCGCTGCTGTCGACCCGGCCGCGGCAGCGATATTCCCAGAGCCGGGCGCCGGTGACGCGGTCGATGGCGTGGAAGCGGCGGTCACGCCCACCGACGAAGACCGATTTTTCCCAGATGGCCGGCGCGGCGTAGAATTCAAACTCGCGCTCGCCGTACTCCCAGACCTTCATGCCGTCGTTGAGGCTGTAGGCGCCGACCCGGTTGCCGTAGTGCGAGACATAGACGACGCCGTCGGCGATGGCGACGTTGTTGCCGATGTAGGAACCGACATCGATCTGGCGCTTTTCCTCGCCGGTGGCGACATCGTGCACGTGCAGGACGCTGTCGCAGCCGCCGAAGACGACGACCCCGTCGCCGGTGGCGGCGCCGCCGTTGATGTAGTAGCCGGTCTCAGCGGCCCACTCCTTCTTGCCGGTTTTGGCGTCGAGGTTGTAGACACTGTAGTCGTAGCTGCCGATGAGGATTTTGGCTTCACCGCTCTGCGGATGGATCCAGGTGTTCGCCGCGGCGTGGATCTCGGCCTGGGTCTCAAACTTCCACACCTGCTTGCCGGTGTCGGCGTTCCAGGCATAGACAAAACCATCCTGGCAGCCGGCCACGACCAACTCGCCGGCGAACGACGCGGCGCCATCGAAGGCCCCCTGGCCCTCGGCCTCCCAGAGCTTGGCTCCGGTCGCCAGATCGAGGCTGTAGAACTTGCCCTCCTTGCAGCCGGCATAGACCTTGCCGGCGCGCACGACGGCACTGGCGACCAGCATTTCCCCGCGCGCCTTTTCCACCGGCACGGCGCGGAACTGCCAGACCGGCTTCATGGGAAAGCGCAGCTCCACGGGCGACAGGCCGCGCATGGCTTCGTCGCCGCGCGCGTGGATCCAGTCGCCCGCCGGTTCAGCGGCGGGAGCGAGGGTGGCAAGGCAGAGCAGCGGCAGGAGGCGATGGAGCGGCATGGCGTGAAGGTACGTTGGCGAAGGACAGGATGATGCAGGTTCGGCAACCTGCCAAGTGCCGCCGACAGGCCTGCGTGAAGCGGCTCCAGTGCGGCGTACCCTTGTGCCATGAAACTGCTTCTCTGTCTCCTCCTCGCTGTTCCCTGTGTTCGTCTGGCGGCCGCGCCACTGAAGGCCGGCTTTGCCGAGCGCGACATCACGCCCGGCATTGGCATGGAACAGCCGGGTGGCTACGGCAAGGCCTATCACCGCAGCTTTCACGACGCCTGCAAGGTGCGTGTGGCCGTGTTCGATGACGGCAGTCGCCGCGTCGCGCTGGTCGGTCTCGACACCCTGGTCGTGCCGCGCCCGGTCGTGCTCGAGGCGCGCGCACGGATCGAGAAGGAACTGAAGCTGCCAGGTGACGCGGTTCTCATCGGCGCCTCGCACTCGCATTCCTCGGGGCCGGTCGGCATGGTGCTGCCGGGCGAGTTCGATGCGGCCTCGGACCTGGTGAAGCGACTCGCCTACGAGGAGTCGTCCTGCGCCGACGCCGGCTTCCTGCTGCGCGTGACCCATGAGATTGTCGAGGGCGTGCGCGCCGCGCTCGCCGGTGCGGTGCCGGCGCAGATCGGCTACGGCTTCGGCCATGAGGACAAGGTCGCCTTCAACCGTCGCCTGCGCATGAAGAACGGCCAGAGCTGGAGCCATCCGGGCCAGGGCAATCCCGACATGCTCGAGTATGCCGGGCCCATCGATCCGCAGGTCGGCGTCGTTGGTGTCTGGGACCTGCAGGGTCATCTTCTCGGCACGGTCGTCAACTACGCCTGCCATGCCACCACCAACCCCGGCGGCATTTCGGCGAACTGGATCTATTACCTCGAACGCACGATCCAGGGCGCGCTCGACACCCGCGCGCCGGTGGTTTTCCTGCAGGGCGCCTGCGGCGATGTCACCCAGGTCGACAATCTCAGCGCGCATCGCCGTCCCGGTGGCGTGGAATGGGCGCGCCTGGTCGGCGGCCGGGTCGGGGCCGAGGCCGTCAAGGTGCTGCTGTCGATGCCGCGCGCCACGGAAGCCCAGCTCGACACCCGCCTGAAGGTGCTGTCGATCCCGCGTCGCAAGCCGTCGCCGGCGCGCGTGCAGCGCAGCCTGGAGATCATTCAGGCCGGCCGACCGCAGGGCGACACAACCGACTACCTTTTCGCCAAGGAAATCCTCATGCTCGATCACCTCTGCCAGGTGTCGCCCCAGGTCGACTGCGAGGTGCAGGTGGTTCAGGTCGGTCCGGCCGCCTTCGTGACCAATCCGGCCGAGTACTTCGTCCAGTTCGGTCTCGACATCAAAAAGGGCAGCCCCTTCGCCTTCACCTTTCCGGTCGAACTGGCCAATGGCAGCGTCGGCTACGTGCCGACCGAGGAGGCTTTTGGGCCGAATGGCGGTGGGTACGAAACCCGCCTGACCGCCTACAGCAACCTTGTCATCACTGCCGGTCGCCAGATGGCCGACACCGGCATCGCCCTGACCCGGGAACTGCAGCCCGGCCCCGTGCCGGAGCATCCGAAGGCCCCGGCCTTCGCCCGGCCCTGGACCTACGGCAACGTGGCGCCGGAGCTGGAGTGAGCATGCGGCGGATCACAGCCGCCGTTCCCGCACCTCGTCGGTGATCGCGGCGAGGAAGTCGGCCACGGACTGCACGCCGAGGTCGCCCTTCTTGCTGTGGCGGACGGCGACACCGCCGGCGGCGGCTTCCTTCTCGCCGAGCACGAGCATGTAGGGCACCTTGTCGAGCTGGGCGTTGCGGATCTTGGCGCCGATCTTGTCGGCGTCGTTGTTCAGCGTCGCGCGCAGGCCGGCGGCCTTGAGCTGGGCGAAGACCTCGTCGGCGAAGGCGTCGACCTTTTCGCTGATGGTCAACACGCGCACCTGCTCGGGCGCGAGCCAGGCCGGGAAGTGGCCGGCGAAGTGCTCGATGAGCACGCCGCAGAAGCGCTCCATGCTGCCGAAGGGCGCGCGATGGATCATCACCGGGCGGTGCGGCTTGTTGTCGGCGCCGTTGTAGCTGAGATCAAAGCGGATCGGCAGCTGGTAGTCGACTTGCACCGTGCCGAGCTGCCATTCGCGACCGATGACGTCCTTGATGACGAAGTCGATCTTCGGGCCGTAAAAGGCGGCCTCACCGGGTTCCTCGGTGAAGGGCACGCCGAGGGTCTTGGCGGCCTCGCGGCAGGCGGCCTCGGCGCGGTCCCACTGTTCCGGGCGACCGGCATACTTGGCGCTGTCGGGATCGCGCAGGCCGACGCGGACGCGGTAGTCCTCCATGCCGAGGGTGGTGAGCACGGTCTTGACGAGCGAGAGGCAGCCGAGCACTTCCTCGGCGACCTGGTCCTCGGTGCAGAACAGGTGGGCGTCGTCCTGGGTGAAGCCGCGCACGCGGGTCATGCCGTTGAGCTCGCCGCTCTGCTCCCAGCGGTACACCGTGCCGAACTCGGCGAGGCGCACCGGCAGGTCGCGGTAGCTGCGCGGCTGGCTGTCGAAGATCTTGATGTGATGCGGGCAGTTCATCGGCTT
>CANNUR010000170.1 GCA_947523045.1 uncultured Prosthecobacter sp. | reverse complement strand
ATGCCACCCAGACACCGAGCCTGTTTGAAGAGGCCGCGCCGGCCTGTGAGGTGAGAGCGAGCGTGCCGGTGCCGGCCGCGTTTTTGTCGCTCGCCGCTTCCGTCTGCGCGCACACCGACCCTCGCCGCTTTGCCGTGCTGTACCGGCTGCTCTTCCGCCTGACCCGCGGTGGCGAAAAACACCTGCTCGATCATCCCGCCGATCCCGACACCCGCCAGTGCCAGGCCTGGGCGAAGGCGGTCGGGCGCGATGTCCACAAGATGCATGCCTTCGTGCGCTTCCGCCTGCTCGGCACCGACCCGGCGACCGGGCGCGAGCAGTTCGTTGCCTGGTATGAACCGGAGCATCGCATCGTCCGTCTCGCCGCGCCGTTTTTTCAGCGTCGTTTCGCCAACATGGACTGGTGCATCGGCACGCCGGTGGAATCGGCGCGCTGGGACGGAGCCCGCCTGGAGTTCCTGCCCGGCCTGCGCCGTGAGGACGTGCCGGCCGAGGACGCCCACGACGAACTCTGGCGCGCCTACTACCGCAGCATCTTCAATCCCGCCCGCCTCAAGGTCCGCGCCATGCAGTCGGAGATGCCGCGCAAGTTCTGGTCGAACCTGCCCGAGGCCCGCCTCATTCCCGACCTGATCGCCACCAGCGAAACCCGCACCCGCCGCATGATCACCACCGCCCCTCGGGCGCCGAAGCCCCGGGGGAGAGGGTAGGGCGGGGGAGAAGCGGTTTCCAAGCACTTGGGGTCCTGCATCACTGGGCCGTTTGGGTTTGTTTTGATAGTCTTCCCAAGCGTTGCTCCCGATGATGATCGGTTTCGCATATTTAACCGCGGAGGTTTAGCCATTGAATAATATAATGTGAAAGTTGCTTCAGTAGAAGCATCACTTTGCTCGGGGCTAAAGAACCGGCAAAATTTTGTGCTAGCTGGTTTTATTCTCCGACATGGGCAGTTTGCAGGTTTCGCAAAGATAAGTTGCAAAGCCTTTTTGATCCTGTTTATGGGCGAGCATACCGCTATGCAGAACTGATTCCCAATTCTTGCTGTAAGGCTGATCATTTTCTGATGTTTTCTCAATGCCCTCATGCCCATTTGGGCAAGTGAAATATCGATACGTGCGCATCGTCATAGCTTCGTTCTACAGTTACAAAAGCAATCCGTAAGGTAACAAGATAAGATCCAGCTGCGTTCAGTTCATATCCCAAAGGTAGACATCAATTCCGTTGTTGAGCGAAAATGCAATGTTGTTTAGTGCATCGCCGAGCCTGTTGATCGATCGGATCTGTGCAGCCTGAAGTTCGGCTTCCATGGCTGCAATCTCAGCCTGCTGCCTCAGCGCATCACGCTTTTCTATAGACTTACGGACTTCGCCGAGTTCTTCCACCAACGCCAAAGCCTTCTCTTCTTGCCCTACACGACGGTATTCGCTAATATTCCATTGAAGAGCAGTACTTTGCGCTTCAAGGTCAAGTTCACCGCGCTGAATCACTCCGCTCATGTAATTACAAAAACGCATCTTTTTGCTGTAGTGTGGATCTAATCCTACTGGACGCGGGAGTGCTCGGAGCCATGCACCTTTAACACTTTCAGCATGGGTTAGTCTGGGTGTGTTTTTAACTTTCTCTTCTGCCAAGGCTTGTTTGCGTTGCATCTCTTGCAATCGCTTTGTGTATTCTTCTTTTGATTTTTTGGCCGCATCTTCCACGCTCATTCTGTATTTCTCTGCCTTGTTTTCATCAAAGCCATATTTGTCTTTGATTTCTTTGGGAAGATCTTCATGAACGATTTTAGCCATCCCACTAGCATGCATGATCCGTATGCCATCAGGCTCTACTTTGGTGACTTGAAAGTCTTTGTAGACTTTACCATTCGCCAAAATCAAATCCTCTGAGCAAGCTATGCTTGTAAGTGAGTTGAGAACGGCAACAGCAAAAAGAATATTTTTCATATTGAAGATTAAGGCAAGATTGGTTCTCTTCCTAAGAGGGCATACTTCTAAGCGGATTGTCAATCCAAAATGAATGGGCTTTAGTTAATTCAGTTTTGATGACACCCTGGCGGCAACTGGGCATCAACCAAGAAGCGCATGGGTCAGTGGGCGACCAGAACAGGATGATCGGCTTCGAGGGCCGCGTATTCCAAGCAGGCGCGGATGTCCTCGGGTTCCAGGTAGGGGTAATCGGCGAGGATCTCGGCTTCGTCCAGACCGGCGGCCAGCAGTTCGTGCACAAAGGGACAGACCCTTTCCAGACACCGACCTAGGCTGCCGGCCTTCTCTTGACGGAAGGACAAAGTGGTATTTTAATCTCTCATGAAGACAGCCAATGTGGCGGATTTGCGGAACAACTTCGCGTTGATCGCGACCTGGATTGCGGACGGTGAGACCGTGGCGATTCAGAAGCGTGGCAAACCCTTTGCCAAGCTTGTGCCTGCCACGGCAACCCAGGAGGAGGTCAGGCCCCGCGTCGATTTTGCCGGGCGACTCCGCAAGATCTGGGGTGAGCGGGTCTTTTCCGCCGACGAGGTGGCAGCGATGCGGGCGGCGGAGCTGGAAGGGGAGGAGGGATGAAAGCCTTTCCCGACACCTCGTTTTTGGGCGCGCTCTACGTGCGACAAAGCACCTCCGAGCAGGCCATCGCCTGGCTCGAACCGCAGACCGCACCGCTGACAGTGTCCTCGCTGCTGCTGTACGAATTTCGTCAGTCGGTCCAGTTTCAGATCTTTCGCCACGAACGGGACCGTCGCCAAGGCTATGCCCGCGCGCAGGGGCAGGCGGCCTTGGCGGCGCTGCAGTCCGACCTCAAGGCGGGCGTGTTGCAACTCGCCGCCGTGGACTGGGCGGAAGTGCATCAGCAGGCGGAGCGACTCGCCCTGCAGCACACCCGCAGGCACGGCCATCGCAGTTTTGACATCCTTCACGTCGCCACGGCCCTCCACCTCGGTGTCATCGATTTCCTGACCTTCGACGCGAACCAACAGCCACTTGCCGAAGCAGAGGGACTGCGCGTGCCGGTGTGAAGGTGCGGGCGCAGCATTCTGAGTCATCCCCCAGCTGAATCCAAGTCGTATGTCAGACATGCGTTCGCCGCTCTTGTCGGTTTGACCGGCGCTATGGCTGAACAATACTTCGAACAGGGACTCACCGTCTGAATCATGCCTCTCGATAAACTCTTCTCAAGCCTCGCGGACGGCAAGTCCGACCCACGCTCTCTTCTCAGTGGCCTGCTCGGTGCGCCGGGCACTCAGGGGGCTCTGACTGGCGCGGCCTCTGGCGCTCTCGTTTCCGTTCTGATGAACGGCAAAGCCCGGAAAAAACTCCAGAAGCATGCGTTTAAAGTGGGTGGCATCGCCGCTGTCGCTGGGGTCGGCTATTACGCCTATCAAAAGTGGCAGGCCTCCCAACAGGGAACACCACCGCCAGCCGCCCTTCCCGCCCCTCAGGCGGACGAAACCCCGTCGATGGACGTCATCCCGCTCCCTGCGGAGCTGCCGATGAAAATGGTCCTCGCCATGATCGCTGCCGCCGCCGCCGATGGCAGCATCGACAAGGCTGAAATGAACGCCCTGGCCATCGCCATCGACGACGCGCCGGTCACGGCGGATGAAAAGGCGCGGCTTTCCGCCGCGCTCAACCAGCCACCCACCGTGGAGGCCGTGGCCGAACTGGCTGCGAACCCCGAGGAAGCCTGTGAAATCTACGGGGCGGCTCTCACGGCCATGGAGGTGGACACTCCCTCGGAACACCTTTTCCTTCGCCGCCTGGGTCGCGCCCTGGAACTGGACGAAGCCCTCGTCAGCACCCTTCACGAAAACCTGCAAAAGGCCTGAAACAGGGCGCCCTCACCGATACCGGCCAACCCTTCCATGGGAGTCGGCAGCAAATCCATGGCGATCGGGAATGGCCGACCCTTCAGGGGTCGAGCAAGCATGGCTCTGGAATTTTATGGCCATCCAAGGTGCGTGAGCCAAGGCTGCCTGGAGGCTTGGTTGCAAAGCAAAGGGGACTTTGAGCCCTCGGCCCAAAGTCCCCATGAGACGAACTCTTGGATCGGATCTGCGTCGCGACCCATCACTCCTTCGGGAGCACCACTTGGTCGATGACGTGAATCACACCGTTGGAGCCAAGGATGTCGGTTTTGACGACCTTGGCACCGTCCACCGTCACACCGCTGTCGCTCACCTGGACATCGAGTTCGGTGCCCTGAACGGTTTTGACCTTGCCGGTCTTCACATCCGCCGCCAGGACCTTGGCGGCGACGACGTGATAAGTGAGGATGCCCGCCAGCTTGGCTTTGTTCTCGGGCTTGAGCAGGGTTTCCACCGTGCCGGCCGGCAGCTTGGCGAAGGCCTCGTTGGTGGGTGCGAAGACCGTGAACGGACCTTCACCACTCAGGGTCTCGGCCAGGCCAGCCGCTTTCACAGCGGTGACGAGGGTGGAAAAATCGGCATTGCCAGCGGCAATGCCGACGACCGTTTGTGGAGCCGCTGCATCAGCAGCAATGGCGTTTCGCGAGGTGGTGCTGACGAACAGCGTGACGAGGGCAAGGCTGAGGATTTTTTTCATGGGATGGCGGATGTCGGTTTTTGTTAGACGCACGCCCTTGCAGGGTGCGAACTGGAAAACGCCTTGTGGGTTGTCGCGGGGTGCAAAATCTATTTTCTTTAAGCGCCGCCCAAAGGCATCCGTGAGTCTTTTGCGAACGTTGCCGGCCACCTGAGGCCTTCAAAAAGGCATCACGGATCCACGCGGCACGATCTCCCATCTCCGATCTTCCATCTCCCAGTAACCCCGCAACCAACGCCCCGCCGGCGGTTTTCATCTGCCATGATCCCCGTCTGGTTCCGCAGTCTTGTCCTCGTCGCTGTTGCGGCTTCCCCCGTCTTCGCCCAAGGGCCTGCGCGTCTGCCCGAGGGCGTGCAGGCGCATCGCGACCTCGCTTACGTCGAGAACGGGCACGAGCGCCACAAGCTCGATCTCTACCTGCCCGCGCAGGCCAAAGGCCCGCTGCCGTTGCTGATCTGGGTTCATGGCGGCGGCTGGCAGAACGGCAGCAAGGACGGCTGCCCGCCCCTGCGCGCGGGCTACGTCGAGCGCGGTTACGCGGTCGCCAGCCTCAACTACCGGCTCAGCGGTCATGCGGTCTTTCCCGCGCAGATCGAGGACTGCAAGGCCGCCATCCGCTGGCTGCGCGCCCACGCCGAAAAATTCGGTCTCGACCCGCAGCGTTTCGGCGTCTGGGGCAGCTCGGCCGGCGGTCACCTGGTCGCCCTGCTCGGCACCAGCGGTGAGGTGAAGGCCTTCGACGTCGGCGCCCACCTCGACCAGAGCAGCGCGGTGCAGGCGGTGTGCGACTACTACGGGCCGACGGATTTCTTCGCCTTCGTCACCACGAAGGGCTACGAGAGCCATGCCGCCGCGAATGCGCCCGAGGCGAAGCTGCTCGGCGGCACGGTCGAGGAAAAGTCGGAGTTGGCAAAGCAGGCGAACCCCATCACCCACCTCACCCCCGAGGATCCGCCCTTCCTCATCGTTCACGGCGACCGCGATCCGGTGGTGCCGCTGAATCAGAGCGAGCTGCTCTTCGAAGCGCTGAAAAAGGCGGGGGTCAGCGCGCACTTCCACACGATCGAAGGCGCGGCCCACGGCGGTGCCGGCTTCAGCGGACCGGAGATCGAGACCTTGGTGGCCGACTTCTTTGCAGCGCGGCTGCAGCAGCGCGAAACCACGGTGGAGGCCAAGGCGACGCGCAGTCAGGTCGCGGCGACGGAGTCGCCCGCGGGGCGCCCCAGCGCCGGCGGACCACCGGATTTTGCGCGCCTGCTCGAACGCGCCGACGCGAACCGCGACGGCAGAATCACACGCGACGAATTCCGCGGGCCGGGGCCCTTGTTTGAGCGACTCGACCGCAACCGCGACGGGCAGCTCAGCCGCGACGAGGTCGCTGCGCCGCCGGCGCGCGAAGGGCCGAGTCGCGCCGCGCCGCCATCTGCGCCGGGTGAGGGTGCCGCGAAATCCGCGGACGCGCGTTGGCAACTCGAAGGCGAACGCTGGACCTGGCGCGAGGGCGACTTCACGATGAGTGGCATCCTGCTCAAGCCCGAGGGGCGCGGGCCGTTTCCGGCCGTGCTGATCAGTCATGGCCTCGGCGGCAGCGCCGGCAGCTTCGGTTTGCAGAAGGCGCGCGAGATGGTGCGCTGGGGCATGGTCTGCCTGGCGCCCGATTACACCCACAGCGGCGCTGGTGGCGATCGCGCCGCGTTCGGCGCCAGCGACGAGAACCTGCGGCGCGCCCGCACCTGCCTGGAGATCCTGCGCCGCCTGTCCGAGGTCGATGCCAGCCGGCTGGCCGCGTACGGCCACAGCATGGGCGGCTTTGTCACGATCGGCCTGGCGGCGAGCCAGCCTGAAGGCTTGAAGGCGGCAGCGATCACCGGCAGTGGGGTGGCGCCGCAGGATGGCTATCCGGCACCGTCGATCAAAACCGCCGAACGCATCCGCACGCCCTTCCTGATGCTGCACGGCGCCGACGACACCACGGTGCGCCCTGAGCAGTCGGCGGCCTTGAAGCAGGCGCTTGACCGCAGCGGCGTCGCCAACGACCGCCTCATCGCCGATGGCCAGAGCCATCCGATCGA
>CANNUR010000169.1 GCA_947523045.1 uncultured Prosthecobacter sp. | reverse complement strand
ACGGTGCGTCGATCCGCGGTCCGGCGATGCGCAGCTCATCCCCGGAAACACGCGGCCGCATTTCCAGCGGGTCGCGGCCCGGCCGGCGCATCTGGTCGCGGTTCAGGCGGTAGAAGGGGAGGGGCGCGGAAACGAGGCCACGCACCCGGCGGTACTCCGGACCACCGCAGATCACGTCACGATTCCGCCAATGGATGTTGGTGATGTTGCGGGTGTTGCGGAACAGGTCGTTGTTCCGGGAAAACGGCAGGCAGTGGCTGCGGATGGGCGAGGAAAAGTTCTTCACCAGCACGAAGCTGAACCACGACGAGCTGATGCTGAACTCCACGTCGATGTTGTTCCCCCAGCTCCGTCCGCGCCAGGCGAGCGTCTCCGGTGGCAGCGGCGCCCAGCCGATGTAATCCGGACCGGTGCGCCAGGACACCCAGGCCGGCGCCCACTCGCGGCCGGGCACCCAGACCCAGCCGTGGCGCGACAGCCGCACCCAGCGACCGTAATGGTAACAGGCCCAACCGAAGGGTTCGTGACTGCTCCAAGTCCAGCCGTAGTCACTCCACAGCCACTGGCCGTCGAGGTAGGGTCGCCAGGTCGACCGCGCGGCGAGGTGGGGACGCCAGGCATAGCCGTAGCCGTCGACCTCCAGCCAGCGGCCGTGGGGAGCCAGGGGTTCATAAAAGGGCGAATAATCGGCCACCGGATCGATCCAAGGCTGGCTCACCGGCGGCGGCAGCGAGGCCACGGGCGGCATGGCAACCGGCGGTTGGCTGACCGGTGGAGGACTCACGGACGGCGGGGTGGCGGCAGCCTGCTGGCGTGCCGCTTCGGCCTCGGCCTGCAGGCGGCGGTTTTCCGCCTCCAGTTCTTCAAGGCGAGCCTGCAGGTCGGCGTTTTGCTGTTCACCTTCGCGCAGCGTGGCGATTTCCGCCTGCAATAGCGCACTGCGCGCCTCCAGGTCGGCGGCGGCTTGCTCCAGTTCAGCTCGTGCACTGTCGCCGGGCCCGGCGACGTCGCAACCGGCGAGCAGGAGCAGAAACAGGGCGGTGGCGGGGTGGGTCAACGGTTTCATGGTGGCAATGAGGTTCCACAGAGTCTGACGCCGCAGGCGGGTTTTCATTCATCCTGCCGGCGCCGGCACGCTGCAAAAGCCGGCATCGGCGGCGTTGACATTGCCCGTGCCAACGGAATAATGACCGTTGTTTCATGGCCCCCGTGACGTCCCCCCTTTCCCTGTGCCGGCTCCTGCTCGCAGCGCTGACCGTTTCCCTGCTGGCAGCCTGCACCTCGGTCAGCGTCGGCCCCGGCGGACGCATCACCAAGGTGAACTACTACCACCTCAACCCGGGCGTCGTCACCCGCACCCTTGATCCCGCGGTCGCCTTCGAGCGCGACTACCATCTCTACGGCGCGGTGACCAAGGCCGAAACCGTGGATCGCCAGGGCCACTACTACACGATCTTTTGGCGGGTCGACGACCGCAGCCAGCCAGTTCGGCTGGTCTTTGACTACCGCCAGGCCAACACCGGCCTGGAAGTCAGGACCCAGGAACTGGAGGTCGAGTCGCCGCGCCGCAAGAACGTCAGCCACTTCCAGGTTACCGGCGGTTCCTATCACACCGATGGCCGGGTCACCGGCTGGCGGGTGCGCCTGATGCGCGGCGAGGAAGAACTGGCCAGCCAGCAGTCGTATCTCTGGAAGTGAGTGCCATGAACGCCGCCGGTCCCACTCGCTTGAAACGTCGCCCTAGAACGACCTGTCAGATGGCCGTGTCCCGTCCGTTTTAATTTGCCCGCCGTGACTGCCGTTCCGCCCGTGACACCCCCGACAACCATCATGGTAGGCTGGATCGGCAGAGTTTTCTGGCTGCGCGTCGAAGGCAAGGGCACCTTCCTTTGCTCACTCCAGGTCAAGCGCGCCTTCCAGGCAGTGCTCCAGGCTGGCGTCCGCGATCTGGTTGTCGACCTTGAGCGCTGCCCGATCATGGATTCCACTTTTCTTGGAACCCTCACCTACGCGGCCATCGCCCTGCGCAACCGTGGCGGTGGCAGTTTCAGCATCCTCAATGCCAACGCTCGCAACCTGCAACTGCTCGCCGACCTCGGCCTCAACCATGTGATGCAGGTCGACGCCGACGGCAACGCCTGGCCGGAGGAGCGACGCATCGCCTGTCAGTTGCTCGCCACCTGCGGCGAGAGCGGCGAGGCCGGCCGCCAGGAACAGGCCCGCCACGTGCTCGAGGCGCATCAGAGCCTGTCCGGCCTGAGCAGCACCAACCAGCAGCGTTTCAGCGATGTCATCCACTTTCTCGAACAGGAGATCCACGAGCCGCCGCGGCCCGCCCCCTAAGCCGCGCCGACCCGAATGCCCGGGCGCGCTTCAGGTGAAGCACGCGGGCCCGCCGACATGACCCCCATCCTCCTCACCGCGATCATCCTGCTGCTGGCCGTCTGCGTGACCGCCCTGGTGGTGATCAACCGCAAAAAAGACCACGCCCTCGAAGAACTGCGCGCCGAGGAGCAGGCCATCGTCGAGGAGGAGCGCCGCATGTTCGGCTTCCTGCACGATCTCGGCGAGGCGATTACCCGCGAAGATTCCCATGCCGCCCTGCATCGGCTGATCGTCAAGGGCGCCATGCAGGTCACCGAGAGCCACGGCGGGGCGCTCTACCTGCTCGACGATGCCGGCAAAGCCCTGGTGCCGCGCTATTACTCCGACCACTGCCCGCCACTCACCGACCTGCCCGAGCGCATTGCCGCCCTCGGCAAGAAGAACCCCGACAGCCTGCTCAGCTTCCTGCGCCTGCACACCGTGCGCCCCGACGAGGGCCTGATCGGCAGCATTTTCAGTGGTCGCAACTCCGAGGTCATCGCCGACCTGCGCAAGGACCCGCGCCTGGGCGCCGGCGCCTCAAGCTTTCAGAACAATGTCTCGATCATGATCGGGGCACTCAACTTCGGCGGCGGCAGCCTCGGCGTGCTCATCCTGACCCGCCCCAAGGAACGGCCCATCTACCACAGCAACGACTTCGAGGTCTTCAAGTCGCTCGTCGAACAGTCCGCCTTCGCCCTCGCGAACGTGATGGCCCACCAGGCCGCCACCGAAAAAAAACACATTGAGGCCGAACTGCGCGCCGCCAGCGAGATCCAGCGCATCCTCTTGCCCGATCACGATCCCGAACTGCCCGGATACCTCATCGCCGGCCGCAACATCCCCGCGCGGGTGCTCAGCGGCGATTACTACGACTTCATCCCGCTCGACCAGGGCCGCTGGGGTGCCGTCATCGCCGACGTCTCCGGCAAGGGCCCTGCCGCTGCCATCATCACGGCCATGTGCCGCAGCGTCCTGCGCTGCGCCGCCCCCATCGGCACCTCCCCGGCCGACGTTCTTGCCTCGGTCAACCGTCACATCGCCCCCGACATCCGCGAAGACATGTTCGTCAGCATGATCTACCTCGTCTTTGATCCGGAGCACGACCGCGTCAGCCTCGCCCGCGCTGGCCACACCCTGCCCGTCATCTGGCGCCGCGACACCGGTGCCATCGAAACCCTGCACAGCGGCGGGCTCGCCGTTGGCATCGACAAGGGCGACGTCTTTGAGCGCGTCACCAAGAACCTCGACTTCGTCATGCGGCCCGGCGACTGCCTGCTGCTGTACACCGACGGCATCAACGAGGCACTCGACACCAAGGGGCTTGAGTATGGCGAGGAACGCCTGCGCAGCAATCTCGCCCTACTCGCTCCCCAGGGACCCAAGGCCGTGGTCGACGGCCTGATCGCCGATGTCGAAAAATTTCTTGGCGGCCGCCGCTCGCTGGACGACATCACCTTGATTGCCCTGCAGAAGACGCCATAGTCGCTTCCCCCGGAATCCGCCTGGATTCCTCCCCCCCCAAAAAAAGCGACCCATGACGAACGACACCAGCCCCACCGAAGAGCCCCCGACCGCCGCCCAGGAGCCGGCCGCTGCCGTGGACACCCAGGAAGCTGCCGCCGACCCCCTGGCCCAGGCCCTGCAGGAAGCCGCCCAATGGAAGGACCTTGCCTACCGCAACGCCGCCGAACTCGACAACTTCCGCAAGCGCGCCGCCCGTGAGGCCCAGGAAACCCGTGCCTACGCCAACGCCGACCTGCTGCGCTCCATCCTGCCCGTGCTCGACAATTTCGAAATGGGCCTGGAAGCCGCCCGCGCCGAATCGGAAACCTCCATGATCTTCATGGGCATGAGCATGGTCCAACGCCAGCTCGCCGATTTTCTTCGCGACATGGGCGTTCAGGAAGTCGAGGCCCTCGGCCGCGCCTTCGATCCCAACCTGCATGACGCGGTCGCCCAGGAGTCCTCCGCCGATGTGGCTGAAGGCATCGTGCTGCGCGTCACCCGCCGCGGCTACAAGCTCAAGGACCGCCTGCTGCGCGCCGCCAGCGTCGTCGTTTCCTCCGGCACGGCCGTGCCCACTGACACCCCTGCCGCCTGACCTCCATGGCTGACAAACGCGATTACTACGAAGTGCTCGGTGTGTCCCGCGACGTCTCCGCGGACGACCTCAAGAAGGCCTACCGCAAGCTCGCGGTGAAGTTTCACCCCGACAAAAACCCGGGCGATAAGGCCGCCGAGGACAAGTTCAAGGAGGTCGGCGAAGCCTACGAGGTGCTCAGCGACGACCAGAAGCGTGCGGCCTACGACCGTTACGGCCACCAGGCTTTCGCCGGCGGCATGGGCGGTCCCGCGGCCAGTGGCCCCGGCGGGTTTCACGATCCCTTCGACATCTTCCGCGAGGTCTTCGGCGGCGGTGGCGGCGGCGGCGGCATTTTTGAGAGCTTCTTCGGTGGCGGCGGCGGTGGTGGACGCCAGCGCCGCGACGGTCCGCAGCGCGGCAGCGACCTGCGTTACGGCATGGAGATCACCCTCGAGGAAGCCGCCCACGGCTGCGAGCGCGAGATCGAGTACGAGCGCCAGAGCGGCTGCAAAAAGTGCAAGGGCAGCGGTTCCACCAGCGGCGCCGGCAAGAAGACCTGCGGCACCTGCGGCGGCGCCGGACAGGTCATCGCCTCGCGCGGCTTTTTCCAGATCCAGCAGGCCTGCCCCGACTGCCAGGGCAGTGGCGAGGTCGTCAGCGACCCCTGCCGCGGCTGCGCCGGCAGCGGTCGTGCCAAGGAGCGCACCAAGGTCCGCGTCAAGGTGCCTGCCGGCATCGAGGACGGTTCGCGTTTGCGCTCCAGCGGCAATGGCGACCACGGCGCCAAGGGCGGCCCGGCCGGCGACCTCTACATCGTCATCCATGTCCGCCAGCACGAGGTGTTCGAGCGGGAGGGCGACGACCTGCACTGCCAGATGCCGCTGTCCTTCACCACCGCCGCGCTCGGTGGCGAGGTCACCGTGCCGACCCTGGAAGGCAAGGCCAACCTCAAGATCCCGGCCGGCACCCAGAACGGTACCACCTTCCGCCTGCGCGGCAAGGGCGTGAAAACCCTTGGCGCAGACCGCCACGGCGACCTGTACGTGCATGTCCAGATCGCCGTGCCGACCCAGCTCAGCGCCGAACAGCGCGGCCACCTCGAGGCCTTTGCCAAGACCTTCGGCGAAACCCACTCCTCGTCGATGGAGGAAAGCTTCTTCGAGAAGGCGAAAAAATTCTTCCGCTGACCCTGCCGTCGCGACTGGACAGCCGCGACGAACGTAGCAACCTTAGCCAATCCAAGAACCGCCATGAGCACCCCGAACATCACCGCCTACCTCAAAACCTACTGTGGCTGGAGCGAGGGCGTCCGCGCCATCTTCCGCAAGTACGACCTCGCCTACGAGGAGAAGGACATCATTAAGAACCCGGCCTTCCGCTGGGAGATGGAGCAGAAAAGCGGCCAGCCACTCAGCCCCTGCGTCGAAATCAACGGCACGATGCTGCCCGACATCAGCGGCGAGGAAGTCGAGCAGTGGATGATCGCCCAGGGCCTCATCGCCCCCAGCGACGCCGCCCCGGACGCGCCGATCGACAGCGCCTGCAGCGATGCCCAGCACGCCGCCATGGCCGCCGGCCAGGTCGGCACGATCAAGTTTGTGCCCTGAGCCGAAGACGGGGCGCCGGCGGAGAATTCCCCTCCGCCGGCATTGACACCCGCCCTTCAACGTCTAGATTGTTCTTTCACTTCGGTGAACTGGCGAGGTAGCAAAGTGGTAATGCACTGGTCTGCAAAACCGGAATGCGCGGGTTCGATTCCCGCCCTCGCCTCCACAAGTCCATGATGACTTGAAGTGGGTTTTAAACCCCATGCGGTCATGGCAAGCCTGCGGGGAACCGCAACCACGAGGCAGCAGTCTTGCCCCTGCAGCCGGTCGCAGTCAGTTGGTGGGCTTTCGTAGCCCCTCGGGAAGTTCGGCGAGGCGTTCGAGCTCGGTGATTTCGTGGTAGAACCAGGGCTTGCCGTCCTTGATTTTGAACAGGACCGTTTTGCTGGCGTACTTGAGACCATCGTGCTCCTTCCACTCGCTGAAGCGATAAAAATCGCCGCGCCAGTCGAGCCGTTGGAGCAGATGAGTCTCCTTGTCGAAGTAAAGATTCATGGCGGGTGTCACGCTGCCGCTGACGCGGAGGCCAGCGCAGCTTTTGCCCTCGTCGGTCAGGTCGGGGATGATTTCGAAGGTTGAATTTCCATCGACCAACAGATCCAGCGACCAGGCTCGCACGTCGTCCTTGGCC
>CANNUR010000168.1 GCA_947523045.1 uncultured Prosthecobacter sp. | reverse complement strand
CAGCAGGGCACCGGCGGCAAGAAGGGAAAGCAGGGGACGGATCATGGAACAGAGAGGGAGGCGGTCTTCAGAATTTGTAGCCCATGTTGAACTGGAAGCGAGGGCTGTCACCAGTGAACTCGTCCTTGTGGACAGGGATGCCGAGATCAAGGCGGATCGGACCGATGGGCAGGAACATGCGCAGGCCGATGCCGGCGTTGGAGTAAAGCTCACCGTCACCGACGATCGGCCCACCGTTGCGGACACCGCTGGCGTTGCGGCCGTTGGCGGCGTCAACATCCGTGCTGATGTAGCCAAGGTCGTAGAAGAAGGCGCCACGCACCTTCTCGATGATGGGGAAAGAGTATTCCGCACTGGCAAAGATGGAGGAGCTGCCGCCGATGGGTTCGCCGGAGATGTCCTTCGGGCCCGCCTCGCGGAAGTCGTAACCGCGGACATTGTTGGCACCGCCAAGGAACTGCCGCTCATAGATCGGCACCTCGCCAGAGCCCCAGGCGTCGACAAAGCGGGCCATGCCCTCAAAGCTGATGATGCCGTCACCCGGCAGGCTGAAGTACTGGATGCCACCGAAGTTGGCTCCCCAGACTTCGGCGTCACCGCCGAGGCCGGAGGCCATCATGCCAGCCTCAAGCTTGTGGCCCTTGCGGGTGATGAAGACGCTGTCGCGGGTGTCGTGAACAATGCTGAAGTCGAGCTTGCTCTGAACGAACTGACCGTCCTCCTCACGCAGAATCTCCGTGGTGCTGCGGCGGTCATCGACGTCAATGTCGATGGACTGCAGGGTGTACAGGCCCTCGATGTAGGCGTGGTCACCAATCGGCTTGCGCAGGCCAATCGAGGTGCCGGCGTTGGTCTGGTCGAAGCGGTCCGACAGGTAGAACATGTTGCGGTAGAACAGTTCCGTGGTGAGCGCCAGTTTCTGGCCCATGAACCAGGGTTCGGTGAAGGACAGGTTGAAGTCCTGGCGCTGCGGACCGAAGCGGATGTTCATGTTGAAGCGCTGGCCGGCGCCGCGGAAGTCGCTCCAGTCACTGATGTCGAAGTTGGTCTGGGTGACGTCGATGAAGCCGACGATGCTGTCGATCGAGCTGAAGCCGGCGCCGAAGTTGATGGTACCGGTCGGTTTCTCGGTGACATTGACCTCGATGTCCTTGAAGCCGGGCACCTCGGTGGCAACCGGGCGGACGGTGAGCGGGTTGGCCTCGCCGGGGCCTTCGAAGTAGTTGAGGTTCTGCAGGCGCTGCTGGGAATTTTCCAGCAGGACGGTGTTGAGCTCATCACCGGGCGTCAGCGGCAGTTCGCGGCGGATGACACGATCCTCGGTGTTGCTGTTGCCGCTGATGTTGATCTTGCGAATGAAGGATTTGCCGCCCTCGTAAACGCTGAAGGTGACGTTGAGTTTGCCAGGACCAGCGTCAGACAGGCGGGTCTCGACCCGCGCATCGGCATAACCACGGGAACCGTAGTAATCCTGGATCATCTTCTCGTCGTCACGCACCTCGGTGCCGGAGTAGATCTGGCCAGGCTCGGTGAGCACGGCGGGCATGAGCTCCTCCTTGGTGAAGAGGGTCAGGCCCTCGATCTCAAGGCCGGCGACTTCGTACTGCGCGCCCTCGGTGATCTCGAAGACCAAGGCAACACGGTCGTCGCTGACGGTTTCGCGACGGTAACCGACCTGGACGTAGACATAGCCCTGATCCTGGTAGGCCTTCTCAATCTTGCGCACGTCCTCAAGCACGGCCTGATTGTCGAGCTTGCCAGCCTTGCCGAACAGGCGCCAGAAGGTCTTTTCCTTGGAAGTCAGTTCCGCGCGCAGTTTCTTGTCAGGGATGGCGGTGTTGCCCTCGAAACGGATCTCACCGATGAAGCCCTTGCCGCCTTCCTCAATCTTGAAGGTCAGGCTGGTGAAGCCCGGCTTGCTGGAGGGAGCCGTCTCGTAGGTGACCAGGGCGTCGGAGAAACCCTTCTTCTGGTAAAGCTCAAGGATCTTCTGCTGGGCCGCGGAAATCTTGATCTCATCGACCGCGTCGCCGACCTTGACTTCAATTTCCTTGCGCAGCTTGTCGTTGTCGAAGGCGGCGTTGCCGAGGAAGGCGATCTCGCCGATGCCGCCACGGCCGGCGATGGTGACGATGACGCGCACGCCACCGGCCACATCGACGGCGCGGATGTCGACGTTCTCGACGGCTCCCGTCTGGTAGAGATTGCGCAGGTCGCGCTCGACACCCTCGTCGGTGTAGGGCTCGCCGACGCGGGTGGACATCTGAGCGCGGACACGGTCGGGGTCGAGGGCTGAGACACCCTGAAATTCAACATCGACGGCCCGAACGATCTTGCGGCCAGCCGGCGAGGGCGCGTCGAGCGCGACCTGAGCCGCGAGGGGGGAGGCGGCAAACAGCGCGACCGAGAGCAGCGCGCCGGCAGCCCGGCGGGCGAGGGAGAGGACTCCGAGGGACGTCATAAGGGGAGGGAGCTAAATACGGGGGACAGAACCCGGGCAGTCGACCGGGCTGCCGCAGTAATGCTGACCATCAAGAGGCGCGTCAAGGTTTAAAAACAGCATTCACCCTTGCCGGTGAAGCCTGCATCACAGGAGTACCGGAGCCGGTGACATCCCCCGGCAGGAATCATCCGGGAGATGCGTTTTTGCCTTTTGCCATGAACCGCCGCCTCCTTCCCGCCCTCTTCCTGCTGACCGCCGCCGCCGCCCGCGCCCAGGATGTGGCCGGCAATGAGCAGGTGCAAAAAATCATCGAGACCTTCGCCGGCCGCGGCACCCTGGCCGATGACACCCCGCCGACGCCGGCGCTGAAAGCGGTCAAACAATTCCAGCTGCGCCCGGACCTGGCCGTCGACCTGATGGCTGCCGAACCGGCGGTGGAGCAGCCCTTGTACGCGAGCTGGGACTCCAGGGGGCGCCTGTGGGTTACCCTCTACCGTCAGTACCAGTTTCCCGCCGGCCTGAAGATCGTCAGCTACGACCCTCACCTGCGCGCCAAGTTCGACAAGGTGCCGCCGCCGCCGCCGCGCGGCCCGAAGGGCGCCGACAAAATCACCGTCTTTGAGGACACGGATGGCGACGGCTTTTTCGACAAGCACACGGACGTCCTCACCGGCCTCAACATCGCCAGCGCCGCTCTGCCCGGCATGGGGCGCATCTGGGTGCTGAATCCGCCCTACCTGCTGAGCTACCCGGACGCGAACGGCGACGGCCGGCCCGAGGGCGATCCCGAGGTGGAACTCAGCGGCTTCGGCCTGGAGGACACCCACAGTGTCGCCACCAGTCTCGCCTGGGGCATGGACGGCTGGTTGTATGGGGCCAACGGCAGCACTACCACCGGCAACGTCAGCAGCGCCAACAGCAAGAACGTCAAGTGGGAGGGGCAGTGCATCTGGCGCTACCATCCGCGACAGAAGCTCTTTGAGATCTACGCCGAGGGCGGCGGCAACACCTTCAGCCTCGACATCGACGCCAAGGGTCGGGTTTTCTCCGGGACCAACAACGGCAAGACCCGCGGCATGCACTACGAACAGGGCAGCTACGGCATCAAGGGCTGGGGCAAGCACGGCCCGCTGACCAATCCCTATGCCTTTGGCTGGTTCGAGCACATGAAGCACGAGGGCGACGAAAAGCGCTTCCCGCAGGCCTTCGCCATCTACGAGGGCGGCCTGCTCGGCAGCGCCTACGAGGGTAAAATCCTTGCCCCCAACTCGCTCGCCAATCTCGTCTATGTCAGCGAGCGCCTGCCCGACGGTTCCACCTTCCGCACCAAGGACGAGGCCCTGCTGCTGTCCTCACCCGACCGCTGGTTCCGCCCGGTCTGGGCCGGGGTCGGCCCCGATGGCGGCTTCTACATGGCCGACTGGTACGACACCCGCCTCAGCCACGTGCGGCCGGTCGACGACTGGCACAAGACGAGCGGCCGCATCTACCGCGTTCGGCCCGCGAGCGGCGCACCGAAACTCAAGCCGTTTGATCTCAGCAAAGCCAGCGGCGAGGCCTTGCTCGGGCATCTCGGCCACGCCAACGAATGGTTCCGCAAGCAGGCCGTACTGGAAATTGGCTGGCGCGGCCTGACCGAGCTCACACCGAAGCTTGAGGCGATGCTTGACGGTCCGCAGGCCCTTGAGGCGCTCTGGGCGCTGGACGCGCTGCGCCCGGATTTGGTGCCTCCGGTGCAGCACCGCGATCCCTACGTCCGCCGCTGGGCGGTGAAGATGCATGGCGAACGCCGGCAGGTGGAGGGCGACGCCCTGGCCAGGCTGGCGCGCAGCGAAACGCACCCCGAAGTCCGCGCCCAGATTCTCGCCAGCGCCAAGCGCCTGCCAGCCGTCGAGGCCCTGCCCCTGCTCTGGGCCGGCGACGCCGAGGACGCCAGCGGCCATCTGCCCCTGCTCGCCTGGTGGGCGTTGGAGTCGAAGGCCGAAAAGGAACGCACCGCGGTTTTTGCCTTCCTGCAAGCCGATGCCGCCTTCCTGAAAACCACGCTGTTCCGCGACCACCTCGCCGAGAGACTCGCCAAACGCTACGCCCTGGCCGGTGGCGACGACAACCTCAACGCCTGCGCCGAACTGCTTGCCCTGACGCAGGACGAAGCCCTGCGTGCGAAATTCATCGCCGGCATCGCCGCCGCCTTTGAAGGCGCCGAACTGCCAAAGCTGCCGGACGCGCTGGCGAAGGCACTCCAGGATTACATGGCGAAGCAAAGTGGTGGCGACCTGACACTGGCTCTGCGCAGCGGCAGCGCCGAAGCCCAGAAGAAGGCGCTGGCCCTGCTCGCCAGCAGCAAGGAATCGAATGCCGCGCGCATCGCGGTGGCGAAAACGCTGGCGCAACTCGGCAAGGCCGAAGCTGTGGCGCCCATGGTCGCCATCCTCAGGGGCGCCAACCCGCCGGGCCTCAAGCGCGGCATCCTGCAGGCAGCGGCACGCTTTGACGACCGCCGCATCGCCGAGGCCCTGCTCACCTCCTACGAAGCGCAGATCGCCGGCGACAAGGCCCTGCGCGAGGATGCCCTGCGCACACTCGCCGGGCGCAAGGCCTGGGCCCTCGAACTGGTCCACTTTGTGAACCAGTGGAAGGTGCCGGCACGCCATGTGCCGGTCGACGTCGTCCGCCAGCTCAGCCTGCACCGCGATCCGACGATCGACGCCGCCCTCGACACGCACTGGAAGGGCCTGCTCGTCACCGGCCCGAGCGAGGCCAAGGAGAAGGAGATGGCGCGCATCAAGGCCGTGCTCAAGGCCGGGCTGGGCGACCCGGAAAAGGGCAAACTGCAGTATGCCGCGCGTTGTGCGATCTGTCACAAGCTCTTTGGCGAGGGCATGGCCATCGGTCCGGAACTGACCGGTTACGACCGCGGCAGCGCCGACTTCTGGCTCGACAACCTGTTCAATCCCAGCCTGGAGATTCGCGAGGGATTCGGCAACTACGTCGTCAAGCTCAGGAATGGCCAGCTCCTCACCGGCATCATGGATGCGCAGGACGCCGCGGGCCTTGTGCTCAAGGACATCGCCGGCAACCGCACACCGGTGAAACAGGCCGACATCGACAGCCTGGAAGCCAGCCCGGTTTCGCTCATGCCCGAGGGGCTGACCAGCGGCATGAGCGACGCCGACCTGCGCGACTTTTTTGCCTACTTGATGAAGGCGGCGCCGTGAACGGCCCGCCCTTTGCACAATCCGCTGGGCAGGCCGAGTGGCGTCGCCGCGATCCGCCCCAATGACGGCGGGCCGGGAACAGGCCCGCCACTCACCACCAACCCGTGCCGACGGATCTGCCGCAGGCCGTCAAGGCTCCTGAACCTCCAGGGAGACCGCATTGCTGACCTCGCCATCGGGCGTCAGCGCATTGCTGACGCGCACGGTGTAGCTGCCGATATCGTCCAGGGAGACCGCTGCAAACACCAGCTTGGAGTTCTCGGTACTATTGGTGCCAATCTCCACGCCATCCTTGAGCCACTGGTAGAAAAGCGGGCTGGTGCCCTGGGCCGCGGCAGTGATCTCGACACGCTCGCCCACCGTCACCGGCTGCTCTGTCGGCAGGGTGATCGCGGCGGTGACATTTGTCACGGGCAGGCCGACGATCAATTCCACGGGGGCACTCAGCACGCCCAAGGGGGTTTCCTCGTTGAAGACGCGCACGGAGTAGTCCGCCGTGTCGGATTCCGCCACTGCCAGCAGGGTGTAGCTCACGTTGGTGGCCCCAGCGATCTCGCCCCCGTCCTTGTACCACTGGTAGGTGAACGGGCCGAGACCGGCATTGCTGACGGTGAAGTCGACACGCTGCCCGGCGGCGACCGCGCCGGTTGGCGGCGTGCGTGAAACGACGACGTTGGAGACGCGCGCATCGAGTGCGAGTGAGACATTGTTGCTCATGACCCCGGACTCGGTCAGGGCATTGGCAACGCGCACACTGTAATCCCCCTCGTCCCCCTCGGCGGCAAACTCGATCACGTAGGTGGCCTGGGTGGCACCGTCGATCTCCGTGCCATTCTTGAACCACTGGTACTCGAAGGGTGCCGTGCCGTCGGCGGCGACCTGGAAGGCAACTCTGCTGCCAATCGGCACCAATTCGTCCGGCGGTGTGCGCGAGGCAATGGGGTTGCGCACCATGGAGGCCACGCCAAGGGTCACCTCATTGCTGAGCACACCCGAGGGGCTCAGGAGGCTGGTCACCCGCACGGTGTATTGACCGGCGTGGATGGTTCCAACCTCCTCAATAACGTAGGTGCTGGAGGTCGCGCCATCGATGTCCTCGCCGTTGCGACGCCACTGGTAGAACAAG